>CAZPDS010000110.1:0-6526 GCA_964585485.1 uncultured Bacteroidales bacterium | reverse complement strand
ACCCTGCACGAAGGCAACATCTTTGTCACTACCACCGGCAACAAGGACGTGATCACCGCCGATCACATGTCGAAAATGCTTGACCAGGCCATCGTCTGCAACATCGGCCACTTCGACAACGAAATCCAGGTCGACAAACTTGAGAAATTAAACGGCATACAGAAAATCAACATCAAACCTCAGGTCGACAAGTACGTGTTTGCCGATGGTCACGCCATCTTTATGCTGGCCGAAGGCCGTCTGGTAAACCTGGGTTGCGCCACCGGGCATCCCAGCTTCGTGATGAGCAACTCCTTCACCAACCAGACCCTTGCTCAGCTTGATCTGTGGAAGAATAAAGACAACTACAAGGTCGACGTTTACCGTTTACCGAAATACCTCGACGAAGAAGTGGCCCGCCTGCACCTCGAAAAAATCGGCGTGAAACTCACCAAACTCTCCAAAGAACAGGCCGACTACATCGGAGTTCCGGTAGAGGGACCGTATAAAGCGGAGCACTACAGATACTAGGGAATAGGGAACGCTTCGACAAGCTCAGCGCAAGTAGTGAACGCCTCGACAAGTTTGCACCAGGCACTTGTCTAGGGACTAGCGACTAGCGACTAGTCTTCAGCTATTACGATGATTTTGTCGCCGGGCTCCAGGGTGAACTTCCGCGTTTTGTCAGGGTTTAACACGATGCCGTACAATTTACTGCCATCTTTGCTGTGCTTCAGTGAGCGGTAGCCAATGACCACTTCACTTCTACGGCGTGCCGCTTCCAGCAAGGTATAGAAGTCCATCTCGACACCCGTTTCCACGTAATCGTCGACCGGTTTTAGATAGAGTTCGCTGCCTTCGGCGGAGAACAGATCGTCGTAAACCTGTTTGAGTTCGCGGTTTTCGGAGAGCTGGGCCAGCATTAAGCTGATAATTTTGTTGCTGACGATAAAATCATCAGCGCCGGTAACCGAGGCCAGTTGGCGGTTTTTGATGTCGAGCATTTCGCTGACGATGCTCAGGTCTTTGCCGCATTTGGTTTCAATGTCGCGTAAATGGAGGAGTGTAACCAGGGTGCCGGCATCGGCTTCCTGAATGTCTTTATCGCCGCTGCAGAGCACAATAATATGATCAAAGCCAGGGACATCAAGGCTTTCAAGGAGTTCACGGTCTGATGGGTTGCCCTCCAGGTACTCAAACTGTTGGTTTTTTAGCGCAGCCATATGATGCTCGCGGAAAGAGGTCATATCCGCTGAGGCTTCCGCCACCACACGGATAAAGGAGTTCGGGGCCACATAGTTATCCAGTTCACTCACAACGGTATGGCCACCCGGATTCCATCCCAGGATCAGCGTTCGCTCAGGTTTTGCCACGGAACGCGCACCGGTGTGAATGATGGCCTCATTGCAGCTCACGTTCTCTTTTCCGCTCAGAATCACGGTATCGTCATCTTCTGAAATGGCGATAATCTGATCGCCCTCGCGAATCAGCGTTTCCATGGGCGGATTGATCTTAGCATGACCTTCTTTAAAATAAAGACCAATCACCGAGGACGTATCATACATGTGTAGCGCCTGTGCAAAGGTTTTGCCGACCAGTTTGGGTTCGTCTGAAAAATAAATCTCATCGCCTTCGAAGGCGAGTAATTCGGTAAATACCACGCTAAGGCCCGACTGACGGCAGGTTTGCACCAGCATCCTGGAAATGATGTCGTTGTTGAGAATGAACACCCCTTCTTCACCGGCCACCATTTCGCCGACCCGGATGTTTTTCAAATCACGCATTTCGCTCACGATATGGTAGGGCTCCTTCCGCCGGTTGGGATTGTTGGTAATGGCCAGTACGGTCTTGATAATGCTGATATCCGGATCCTCGTTTTCCGGAGCCAGAATAATAATGCTTTTCGATGCGTAGGGATTCACCATGTGCAAATCATCGATATCAATACAACTACCGCTGCGGCAAACCACTTTGGTGTTTTTCAGGTCCGTAATTTTGGTCGCAATTTCGTCTTCCATTTCCACTTTTTCACGATCTGCCAAGATGACTATTCGCGGGCTTCGCTGATTACTATTGGCTTCCACGATTTCCGAAATAATGCTGAAGATTTTATCAGACCAGCCCAGGATCAGGGTATGGTTTTTTTCAATCACGAAGGACTTGCCTTTCCGCAGCTCTTCCAGCTTATCGCTAATGGCGTTGTTGATGATACCAATTAATGCGGAGACCACGAAAATTCCGCCCATCGTCACCAGCAGCATCACAATACGGAAACCCCAACCACTGTCGCCCCCCATGGTACCTGGATCCAGGGTTCTCATCAGGCTGCGCCAGGCGGCATCCATAAAGCCCAGCTTTTCTTCGCCTTCCGGAGCGATGTTGGCGAACACCAGCACGGCGCCCGCCACCAGCACGATAATCAGCGAAATGATCGCCAACGCTGTAATCAGGGCGGAGGCGCCCTTACCCATCATGTTATCAAACCAGTACTTGTAGCGGGCACGAAACCCGGAATTTTTAGCATTCGTAGTCATAGAGCTCGTTTTAATTTGAGGCCTAAAACTACTTCTTTCGAAAAGCGATTGCAAGCCTTTTCAAAAAAAAATGCGGAAATGCGCTGTTCAAGGGGAGTCTGATCAACCACCCGCACGGATAGCTTCCACCGGATCCATACGGGCCGCGATAAAAGCGGGGATAGCGCCGGAGATCAGGCCTATGATAAAAGAAACCGTAAGTCCGAGGATAACATTCCCGCTGCTGAGGGTCAATTCCATATCTAAACCCGCGGTAACCGCCAGGGTTCCCAGCCAGATGAGGAAAAGGCCGACCGCCCCGCCGATCAGACTCAGGAAAACGGCCTCGAACAGGAACTCCAGCAAAATAAAATAGCGTTTGGCTCCGAGGGATTTCTGGATGCCGATGATGGGGGTACGTTCACGGACGGAGACAAACATGATATTCGCTATGCCGAAACCGCCCACCAGCAGCGAAAATCCGCCGATGATCCAGCCTGCCACGGCCAGCACATCGAAGATGCTCTCAAAGCCCTGTGTCAGGGTACTGGTTTCGTTGATGGCAAAATTATCCTCTTCGCCGGGACGGAGGCTCCGCAAAGAGCGCATCACCCCGGTGATCTCGCTGCGAAGTTCATCATTGGATATGCCGGGTTTCGCTTTCGCGATGATGGTCGGCCCGTAGCCTTCAAATTTCGTATCGAGAATATTGCGGACAAAATTCACCGGAAGATAAATCTGGTAATCGGGGGAGCCGCCAAACATGCTTTCCCCTTCCTTGCGCAGAATGCCGCTAACGGTGATGTTGCGTCCGAACACTTTGATGGTTTTCCCAAGGGGATCCATACCCGGCAACAACTCTTCGGCCACGCTGGCCCCGATTATGGCTACCGGTTTTCCAGCGCCGGACTCCGCGGCCGTAAAATACCGCCCATCCGTGATGTCCATCTTCATGGTTTCGTTGTACTGATGGCTGACGCAAAGCAAGGTCAGGTTATCCATACTTTTTTCACGAAACTTCACCGTTTTGGCGGTAGCCAGCATAAAGGACACCGCCTGCGCCCCGCTCAGCCGTCGGTCCAGCTCTTCCATCTCGTCGATGGTGGTCACGGGGCGATTCATGTACTTCCACCAGGGATAATCCTCGCCGAATGACCAGGGCCACTTTTCCACAAACAGCACATCATCACCCAGGGATTCAATGTTCTTGCGAATGGTACTCTCCATGGAATCCACGATGGTAAACACCGTGATCACCGCGAAAATGCCGATGGTGATGCCCAGCAGCGACAGCAGGGTGCGCAGCTTGTTCACCACGATGGCCTGAAAGGCGAACAGGAAAGATTCTTTTATTAGTCGAAGAATAAGCATACATTCTATATACAATCCGTCCTTGTCTCTTTGAACCGGCCCCGGCTTCTTATTGGAAGTTGGATTAGGTACTTGATCCGCAGGCGATGACAAATTAACGGTAAAATTACATTTTTCGCTTCAGGAAGCGCTATTTTCTTACGGAAATTGCGAATTATTTCATAAACTTGCACTCCTTTTCAAGGGTTGAAAAAATGAGCGAAACAAGCAAAAAAATACACAGTGCGCTGGTCTCCGTTTACCACAAAGACGGGCTGGAGCCGATTTTACGTAAGCTGCATGCGCTGGGCGTCCAACTTTATTCGACCGGTGGCACCTGGGATTTTATCCGCGGATTGGATCTGCCGGCCGAAAAAGTCGAGGACCTCACGGGCTATCCCTCCATCTTCGGGGGCCGGGTCAAGACCCTCCACCCGAAAGTTTTTGGTGGGATTTTGTTTCGACGGGGACTGGAAGGCGATAGTGCCGAAGCCCGGCAGTATGCTATTCCACCCATTGATCTGGTGATCGTAGACTTGTATCCTTTTGAAGAAACAGTGGCCAGCGGAGCCGGCGAAGAGGATATTATTGAAAAAATT
This sequence comes from uncultured Bacteroidales bacterium, assembly GCA_964585485.1. Classification (GTDB taxonomy): domain Bacteria; phylum Bacteroidota; class Bacteroidia; order Bacteroidales; family CAIWKO01; genus CALGYY01. The sequence continues at coordinate 2,085 of CAZPDS010000110.1, read as the reverse complement.
GACATTGGTGGCATCTCCCTGATTCGTGCGGCGGCCAAAAACTTTGAGGATGTCCTCATCGTTCCCTCACTGCGGCAATATCCGGCGCTGATGAAACTCCTTGAGGAGCGGGGCGGATTTACCGAACGTAGCGAGCGGCGCCGTTTTGCAACGGAGGCCTTTGCTGTTTCCTCCCATTATGACGCTGCCATCTGCAACTATTTCAACCACGACGAAAAGTTGCCCCTGTTTCGTTATTCCGCTGAGGGCGGACTAAGCCTGCGGTATGGCGAAAACCCCCACCAATCGGGGCGTTTCTTCGGGAACCTTGACGCGATGTTCCAACAACTCCACGGCAAAGAGCTGTCGTACAACAACCTGGTGGATATCGAAGCGGGCGTTCGCCTGATCGACGACCTGAGCGGCACGTCCTGCGCCATACTCAAACACACCAACGCTTGCGGTGCCGCGGTGCGCGACAGCCTCGCCGAAGCCTGGAAAGCAGCCCTGGCCGGGGATCCGGTTTCGGCCTTCGGAGGTGTGATCGTTGTGAACCGTGAAGTGGACGCCGCGACGGCAGAGGAAATGGACAAGATTTTCTTCGAAGTGATCATCGCACCGGGCTACGAAATAAATGCGCTGGAAATCCTTAAACATAAGAAAAACAGAGTAATTTTGCTGCGTAAATCCGGAGCCCTCCCCTCCTTTCAGATCAAAACCCTGTTAAACGGCATTATCGGACAGGATGCAGACCTGAAGACGGAAGAAAGCGCCGGGTTAAAACAAGTTACGGAAAAAGCGCCGGACGCAGCGCAGATCGCGGATCTTTTGTTTGCCAACCTGCTGGCTAAGCACACCAAATCCAACACGATCGTCCTTGCAAAAGGATTGCAGCTCATCGGGAGCGGCATTGGGCAAACCTCACGGGTGGATGCTATGAAGCAGGCCATCATCAAAGCCCGGGAATTTGGCTTTGAGACCAGGGATGCCGTGATGGCCAGCGATGCGTTCTTCCCCTTCGCCGACTGCGTGGAAATAGCGCACGAAGCGGGCATCACCGCGGTGATTCAACCGGGGGGCTCCATCCGCGACCAGGAAAGCATTGATTCGTGCAACCGCAACGGACTCGCTATGGTGACAACGGGGATCCGGCATTTCAAGCACTAAGTTTTCACCACACAGACATTGACTATGGGCCTATTATCATTATTTACCAAAGAAATTGCTATTGACCTGGGGACGGCCAATACCATCATTATCCACAACGATAAAGTTGTGGTGGACGAACCCTCCATCATCGCCATCGACCGCATCACCGGCAAAGTGCTGGCGGTGGGCAAGAAGGCCATGATGATGCACGGCAAGACGCACGAGAACATCCGGACCATCCGTCCCCTGCGCGATGGCGTTATTGCCGATTTCCAGTCGGCCGAGATCATGATCAAGGAATTTATCCGCATGATCAACCCGCATAAGAGTCTGTTTCCACCGGCCCTGAAGATGGTCATCTGTATCCCCAGCGGCATCACGGAAGTGGAAGAACGCGCTGTACGCGACTCAGCCGAACAGGCCGGTGCCAAGGAAGTCAGGCTGATCCACGAACCCATGGCCGCGGCCATCGGGATCGGACTGGACGTGCTGGAACCCAACGGTAACATGGTCATCGACATCGGTGGCGGTACCAGCGAAATCGCGGTTATCGCCCTCGGCGGTATCGTGAACCAGAAATCCATCCGCATCGCCGGTGACGATTTCAATGGCGACATCGAAGAATACATGCGCAAACAGCATAACATCAACATCGGCGAACGAACCGCCGAGCGCATTAAAATTGAAGTGGGCGCGGCCCTGGCCGACATCGACAATCCCCCGCCCGATTTTCCCGTCCACGGACGCGATATGCTGACTGGTATTCCCAAGGAAATCATGGTTTCCTACGCGGAGATTGCCCACGCCCTTGATAAATCCATTACCAAGATTGAAGCCGCGGTATTGAATGCCCTGGAAATGACGCCCCCGGAACTGGCCGCCGATATCTTCCGGACCGGAATCTACCTGGCCGGTGGCGGATCGCTGCTGCGCGGACTTGACAAGCGTTTGCAACTG
>CAZPDS010000109.1:0-6731 GCA_964585485.1 uncultured Bacteroidales bacterium | reverse complement strand
CTCCAATCCGGTGGGCATACCCTTTCCGGAATCGTTAAAACGTTATCAGACCGCCCTGAATAAGGCCCGCTCTGAGCGACTAATCACAAAACAAACAGAATTAAAAACCATCAAAAATAATTTACAATGGCAGATTTAAAAGCTTTTGCAGAACAACTGGTGAACCTTACTGTAAAGGAAGTTAACGAACTCGCACAGATCCTCAAGGACGAATACGGTATTGAACCCGCCGCCGCCGCCGTCGCTATCGCCGGCCCCTCCGCCGCCGCCGAAGGCCCCGCAGTTGAAGAAAAAACCGCTTTCGACGTAATCCTCAAAGCCGCCGGCGCCCAGAAACTTGCCGTCGTTAAACTCGTGAAAGAACTCACCAGCCTCGGCCTCAAAGAAGCCAAAGAACTGGTCGACGCAGCTCCCAAGCCCTTGAAAGAAGGCGTAACCAAAGACGAAGCCAACGCATTGAAATCTCAATTAGAAGAGGCTGGAGCAGAGGTTGAAATTAAGTAATAGAATTGTTCCGATAGTTTGACGTTTAGATTTCTTCCGGATAAGCCGGAAGAAATCTAAACTATTTGTATACACGCAGTATATAGTTCTTTATTCGCGCAATTTTTTACTTCACTAAAACTTTACCACCTTGGCTTCAACGAAGACAGAAAGGATCAATTTCGCAACCGCGAAAATCCGTCAGGAATACCCCGATTTTCTTGAAATCCAGTTACAATCTTTTCAGGATTTCTTCCAACTCGAAACCACCTCAGAAAATCGCCAGAACGAAGGCCTCTTCAAAGTTTTTAAAGAAAATTTTCCCATCTCCGACGCACGGAATAATTTTGTGCTGGAATTCCTCGATTATTTCGTCGATCCGCCACGCTATTCCCTCGAAGAATGCCTGGAAAGAGGCCTCACCTACAGCGTGCCCCTGAAGGCCAAGTTACGATTGTACTGTACCGACCCCGAACACGAAGATTTCGAAACCATCGTGCAGGATGTCTACCTGGGCATGATCCCTTACATGACACCCAAAGGCACTTTCGTCATCAACGGGGCAGAACGGGTCGTGGTTTCCCAGTTGCACCGCTCCCCCGGTGTCTTCTTCGGCCAAAGCCGTCACGCAAACGGTACTATCCTATACTCCGCCCGCGTTATCCCCTTTAAAGGATCCTGGATCGAATTTGCAACCGACATCAATAACGTGATGTTCGCTTATATCGATCGGAAAAAGAAATTGCCCGTGACGACCCTGCTCCGGGCCATCGGCTACGAAACCGATAAGGAAATCCTGGAAATCTTTAACCTCGCTGAGGAAATTAAAGTATCCAAACCCAATATCAAAAAAGTGGTCGGCCGAAAACTCGCCGCCCGCGTGGTGCGCGCCTGGGTTGAAGACTTTGTGGACGAAGATACCGGCGAAGTCGTTTCCATTGAACGTACCGAGGTGATTATCGACCGCGAAACAGCCATCGAAAACGAACACATCGACCTTATCGTCGACTCCGGTGTGAAAACTATTCTCATTCACAATGAGAATGCCGATATCTCCGACTACGGCATCATTTTCAACACCCTGCAAAAGGACCCCGCCAACTCGGAAAAAGAAGCCGTTGAGTTTATCTACCGCCTGCTTCGTAACGCTGAACCGCCCGACGAAGAAACGGCCCGTGGCATTATCGAGAAACTCTTCTTCTCGGATAAACGTTACGACCTCGGCGACGTCGGCCGCTACCGCATCAATAAAAAACTGAACCTCGACATCCCGATGGAATTGCGTGTCCTTACTAAAGAAGACATCATTTCCATCATCAAATACCTCGTGGAACTGCTCAATTCCAAGGCCGAAGTGGACGACATCGACCACCTCAGCAACCGGCGCATCCGCACCGTGGGCGAGCAGCTCTACAGTCAGTTCGGCGTTGGCCTTGCACGTATGGCCCGCACTATCCGCGAACGCATGAACGTGCGTGACAACGAAGTGTTCACCCCCACCGACCTGATTAACGCCAAAACACTGTCCTCTGTCATCAACACTTTCTTTGGCACCAACCAGTTGTCACAGTTTATGGACCAGACCAACCCGCTGTCGGAAATCACCCACAAGCGCAGGGTATCCGCCCTGGGACCTGGTGGTCTTTCCCGTGAGCGCGCCGGTTTCGAAGTTCGTGACGTTCACTATACTCACTACGGACGCCTCTGCACCATTGAAACGCCGGAAGGCCCGAACATCGGTCTGATCTCCTCCCTCTGCGTGTACGCCAAAATCAATAAACTTGGCTTTATTGAAACGCCCTACCGCAAGGTGCAAAAAGGAAAAGTTGTACTCGACGGCACCCCGCTTTACCTTAGTGCTGAAGAAGAAGAAGACAAAATCATTGCACAGGCCTCCACGCCCTTCGATGGTAAGGGTGCTTTCCAGCAGGAGCGCATCAAAGCACGTTACCTGGCCGATTACCCCATCGTGGAACCTGAAAAGGTCGACTTGATGGACATTTCGCCCAATCAGATCGCCTCCATCGCGGCGTCTCTTATTCCTTTCCTCGAGCACGACGATGCCAACCGCGCCCTCATGGGATCGAACATGATGCGTCAGGCCGTTCCCTTGCTCCGCCCCGAAGTTCCAATCGTCGGAACCGGACTTGAAGGTAAGGTGGCCCGCGATTCACGCGTACTTATCAACGCCGAAGGCGATGGAACCGTTGAATATGTGGATAGTTGCCGCATCAGTATCCGCTACAACCGTACAGATACAGACCGTATTGTCAGTTTTGATGACGACCTCAAATCCTACGAACTTTCGAAATTCACACGGACCAACCAAAATACCTGCGTGAACCTTAAGCCTATTGTTCGCAAGGGGCAAAAGGTAAAAAAAGGGGAAGTACTTTGCGAAGGTTACGCCACCCAAAACGGTGAACTTGCTCTGGGCCGCAACATGAAAGTTGCCTTTATGCCCTGGAAAGGCTACAATTTTGAAGATGCTATCGTCATCTCCGAACGCGTAGTTCGCGAAGATATTTTTACCTCCCTGCACATTGAAGAATTTATCCTGGAGGTTCGCGAAACAAAACGCGGTCTGGAAGAACTTACCAATGATATTCCCAACGTTAGCGCTGAAGCTACCAAAGACCTCGATGAAAACGGTATTATCCGCATCGGAGCCGAAGTGGCCGAAGGCGATATCCTGATCGGGAAAATCACTCCGAAAGGGGAAACAGATCCCACCCCGGAAGAAAAACTGCTGCGCGCCATTTTCGGCGACAAAGCAGGTGATGTGAAGGACGCTTCCCTGAAAGCGCCCCCGTCTATGAAGGGTGTTGTTGTTTCCAAAAAACTCTTCTCCAAGGTGATGAAAGATAAAAAAGTCAAAGCCAAGGAAAAAGATAATCTGAAAGTTATCGAAGACGAATTCCATAAAGGTGAGGAAGAACTGAAAGCTAAGCTGGTAGCCAAATTACTCGTACTGGTTGACGGCAAAACCTCGCAAGGCGTTTACAACAACCTGAAAGAGGAAGTGGTGCCAAAAAAAGCCAAGTTCACCCAGAAGATGTTGTTGTCGCTCGATTACAAAAACGTGAACCCCACCAAATGGACCACGGATAAGGACAAGAACGATCTTATCAAAACGCTGCTCCACAACTACAGCATCAAGTACCGCGAATTACTTGGTGTGTACAACCGGAAAAAGTTTGCAGAGACTGTCGGTGATGATCTTCCCGCCGGTATCATCAAACTGGCCAAGGTGTATGTTGCGAAAAAACGCAAGCTGAAAGTCGGTGATAAAATGGCCGGCCGCCACGGTAACAAAGGTATCGTTGCCCGCATCGTTCGCGACGAAGACATGCCCTTCCTGGAAGACGGCACACCGGTTGACGTGGTGCTGAATCCCTTGGGTGTACCTAGCCGTATGAACCTCGGACAGATTTATGAAACGGTACTTGGCTGGGCCGGACAAAAACTAGGGTTGAAATTCGACACCCCGATTTTCGACGGCGCCAATATTGACCAAATCAACGAGTATATGCATCAGGCAGGTCTGCCCGACAACGGCCGCGTCTATCTATACGACGGCGGAACCGGAGAGCGTTTCGACCAGCCGGCTACCGTTGGTATGATCTATATGCTGAAACTGCATCACCTTGTCGACGACAAGATGCACGCCCGTTCTATTGGACCTTACTCCCTCATCACCCAGCAGCCCCTTGGCGGTAAAGCCCAGTTCGGGGGACAGCGTTTCGGTGAAATGGAAGTCTGGGCACTCGAAGCTTTCGGTGCAGCCAACATCCTGCAGGAAATCCTGACGGTTAAATCCGACGATGTAACCGGCAGGGCCAAGGCCTACGAATCGATCGTGAAAGGCGAAAACATGCCCATGCCGGGCGTACCCGAATCCTTCAACGTGTTAATCCACGAACTGAACGGACTCGGTCTGAATATCTCCTTTGACGAATAATTTTAGCTGCTAACGGTAACAATAATACAACATTAAATATGGCTTTCAGAAAAGAGTATCTTCCCAAAGGAAACTTTTCAAAAATCACCATCAGCCTGGCCTCTCCCGAAATGATCCTTGAACGATCGAGCGGGGAAGTTCTGAAACCGGAAACCATCAACTACAGAACTTACAAACCCGAACGCGATGGTTTGTTCTGTGAGCGGATTTTCGGACCGGTAAAAGATTGGGAATGTCATTGCGGAAAATACAAACGAATCCGTTATAAAGGCATCGTTTGCGACCGCTGCGGTGTGGAAGTCACCGAAAAGAAAGTACGCCGCGAACGTATGGGGCATATTACCCTCACGGTTCCCGTCGTACATATCTGGTTCTTCCGTTCCCTGCCCAACAAAATAGGCGCCTTGCTGGGACTGCCCACCAAGAAGCTGGATATGATCATTTACTACGAAAGGTACGTGGTCATCAACCCCGGTGTAAAAGCTGAAGACGGACTGAAGCGATTGGATTTCCTTACCGAGGAAGAATATTTTGATATCCTTGATTCGCTGCCGAAAGAAAATCAGTACCTCGACGACAGCGATCCCAATAAGTTCGTTGCCCGGATGGGTGCTGAAGCAATCTACGACTTACTGGAGCGCACCAATCTCGACGAATTATCGTACGACTTACGTGCCCGTGCCAGCACTGAGACTTCTCAGCAGCGTAAGGCCGAAGCACTCAAACGCCTGCAAGTCGTTGAATCTTTCCGCGAAGCAAATACCCGCGTGGAAAATAAGCCCGAGTGGATGATTGTAAAGGTCGTTCCGGTGATCCCGCCCGAACTTCGCCCCCTCGTTCCCCTGGATGGTGGCCGCTTTGCGACCAGCGACCTGAACGATTTGTACCGTCGCGTTATCATCCGCAACAACCGCCTGAAACGTCTGATTGAAATCAAGGCTCCGGATGTCATCCTGCGCAACGAAAAACGCATGCTCCAGGAAGCAGTTGATTCACTTTTCGACAATTCCCGCAAAGCCAACGCCGTAAAGACTGAATCGAACCGAACCCTGAAATCACTCAGCGATAGTCTTAAGGGAAAACAGGGCCGTTTCCGCCAGAACCTGCTTGGTAAACGTGTTGACTATTCCGGCCGTTCTGTTATCGTGGTTGGTCCCGAACTCAAACTTAGCGAATGTGGCCTTCCTAAAGAAATGGCCTCAGAACTCTTCAAACCTTTTATCATCCGCAAAATGCTCGAGCGCGGCATCGTGAAAACGGTGAAATCCGCCAAGAAAATTGTGGATCGTAAAGACCCCGTTGTATGGGATATTCTTGAAAATGTTCTGAAGGGACATCCGGTTCTCCTGAACCGTGCTCCTACCCTTCACCGCCTAGGTATACAGGCCTTCCAGCCCAAACTTATTGAAGGCAAAGCGATACAGTTGCACCCCCTCGTGTGTACGGCATTCAACGCCGACTTCGATGGTGACCAAATGGCTGTGCATGTGCCCCTGGGCAATGCGGCCGTATTGGAGGCTCAATTGCTGATGCTGGCATCCCATAACATCCTCAACCCCGCTAACGGCGCGCCGATCGCGGTACCTTCACAGGATATGGTTCTTGGTCTTTACTACATGACCAAAGGCCGCAGAACCGAAGGCGACTTTGTTGCTCACGGTGAAGGACTCAAATTCTACGGTCCCGAGGAAGTTATTATCGCCTACAATGAAAAGAAAGTGGATCTCCATGCATGGATCCATGTTAAAATCGATACCGTGGAAAACGGTCAGCGCGTCAAACGCATGATTGAAACTACAGTGGGTCGCGTTTTGTTTAATCAGGTGGTGCCCAAAGAATACCACTTCATCAATGAGCTATTGACCAAAAAAGCCCTGCGCGACATCATCGGCGACGTACTGAAAGTTACCGGTACCCGCTCGGCGGCTCAGTTCCTGGATGATATCAAGCACCTCGGATTTACCATGGCGTTCAGGGGCGGACTTTCGTTCAACCTTGGCGACGTTCTGGTTCCACCTGAAAAAGAAAAATTTGTAGCCCAGGCCCGTGAAGAAGTTGAAGAAATCACCAACAACTACAACATGGGATTCATTACCAACAACGAACGCTACAACCAGATTATCGACGTTTGGACACACACCAACTCCCGCATTACACAGGTATTGATGTCGCACCTAAGCAAAGATCGTCAGGGTTTCAACCCGGTGTACATGATGCTCGACAGCGGCGCCCGTGGTTCTAAGGAACAGATTCGTCAGCTCTGCGGTATGCGTGGTCTGATGGCTAA
>CAZPDS010000108.1:0-6986 GCA_964585485.1 uncultured Bacteroidales bacterium | reverse complement strand
TGGGCAGTACAAAGGCCGTTGCGGCCAGGTCTTTCGGCAGCGGGGTAAACTCATCCGCACCGATATCGGGCGTGGTGGCACTACGCGGCTGTCCGTCGATATCTTCCGTAACATACGGCAGCGGTGTCGCCACATTATTGACGCCCGGACTCACTACGTGCAGATCGCTGGCCGATAAGAAAACAGGATCCTGCGAAACGGAGTTGCTGTCCATGGAATTGGCGGTCTGCAATGCTGCAAGGTTCGCAACTGCAGTGGAGCCCCAATAAGCGAAAGTCGTAGTGGCCGTGTAATAATTGTTGAAGTTTGAAGCGGTCACCGCACCCGTCGAACTTATGTAATAAGCGTAACCCGGTCCGGAGTTCACAAAGTTATTGTTCAACAACTTCACTTCAGATCCATTGGACAGGTAGAATGCTCGTCCCGAGGTGGCGGAACCCCCATTAATATTGACTGAATTATTAACAATATTGACATAATCCGAATAGTAGGAATAGATACCATACGCGGTACTCGCTCCCACCGACTGACTGACAAAATTATTACGGACCACATTGGGTTTTGCCGTTGTGCCATCCGAGTAATTCAGGTAAATACCATAGAATGTACTGGTATTGGTGCCGGTTACAATGTTCTTATCCACCAGGAGGTCGTTGTTCGCATAGTACAGGTACATACCATAGAAGGAGCTAGAATTCGTCGCATTGCGGATCCTGTTTCCCGTGACCTGGAGCGAATCATTGTAATAGGTGTACAGGCCATAATAATAAGCACCGGTAATGGTATTGCCGATAAACTTATTAGAGTACTTGCGTACGCTTGACGACCCGTAGTAATAAACGCCATAGTAACCATCTTTCATTTGGTTATTGACGAAGACATTGTAGCTGTCGGAGGCGCCGGAACCTGAGTAAACAGGTGCAGTGGTGCTTGAAGTAGAAGGCACACTCTGAAGGATGTTGTTCTCGAAGTTATTATAGGAAGCACCGCCATTTATCACCACCACATATCCATAACTGTTTGCGCTGGAAGCCTGCAAGGTGAGGTTCCTGAAGCGGATATGGTTGGCGCTGTCGAGCCAGAGCACATAGTTGTCACTGGCTGTACTGGCGGCGTAGCGAAGGGTAACATCAGTATTCACACCGGTGGCCGACTGGAAGGTGATGGTGTTGGTAGCCGAAGCCCCATCGACCGGACGGATGACAATGTGTTCATTATAGATGCCCGACTGTACATTAAATACAACCGGTGCGGAAACACCGCAATACTGCAGTGCCAGGACCGCTTCGGAGAAATCCACAAAATTGGCCGCCACGGGTCCAATGGTGTAGGTTCCGGCCAGGGGGCCAGAGCAGGCCACCACCGTTTTGTACGCAGTGTCATTGGCCGCGTTGGGATCGGTGGTTGCATTGGGGAGACTGGTCCACGCCATAATTTCCGAGGCACCTGAACTGAATGTGTAGCTTCCAATGGCGATGGAATCCAGCACAGCACCGGCAGTCAAAGAACCTGTCCAGGCGAAAGAAGTTCCAAGGATACCGTCCACTGACCAGGCAATGGTTACATTGGTGAGGGGATCCAATCCGAAATTGCGCAGGCTCACCTTGATGGTCTGCGGGCCGCTGCCCACCGGTGAAACCGGCGTATTAATGCTAACAATACCAGCATCCACGGAAGGTGGCAAAAACTCATCAGCACCGATGCAGGGCGTAAGCGCATGGCGTGGGTCCAGATCAATGTCTGTGGTAACACCCGCATAGGCCATACCCGTATTGTAAAGATCAATATTAAAGGTATGCAGATCGTGTGTACCCACGAAGGCCGGACTCGAACAAACCGAGGTCAGATCTTTCCCGCTGGTAGCCTGAAGATCGGCTAAAGTAGCGGCATCCGCGGCAAAATACGCCAATACAGAGCCGTTGGTGTATAAGTTATTGAAATCGGATGCATCAACCACGGAAGCAGCACTCACATAGTAGGCATAACCTGAGGCTGTATTAGCCAGATTATTATTCAGGTAATTGTGATGTGTATTACTACTGCTATAGGTGTATAGGGCCCGACCTCCAGAGGCTGAACCACCGTTGATATTCACCGAATTAAACACCACGTCGAGGTAGTTGGAATAGTACAAATAAAGGCCATACACCGTACCGGTTCCACCCGAAGCACTGATAAAGTTGTTCGCGATCAGGGTCGGCACCGTTGTGGATTGGTTGTTATAGTAGGCGTATAAACCATAGGTAGAGCCGCTGGAGGTAACCTTAACTTTATTCCGTTCAACCCGCGCACCGTTGTTGGCATACGCTAGGTAGATGGAATAGGTTGTTGAGGCGTTGGTGCCATGCTCAACCTGGTTTCCAATAATACGAACGGAATCGCTGTAGTATGTATAGATACCATAGTAGTACCAACCCTTCACGACGTTATCAATAAACTGATTGCCTTGCTTTCTGTTGGCACTGGCGCCATAGAAATACACGCCGTAGTATCCATTCAAAATCTGGTTGCCGATGAAGCGGTTAAAATTATCGGAACCCGCTCCACTGTATACAACAGCGGTGGTCGTCGAGGTAGAAACGACCCCTTGAATAATATTTCCTTCAAAATGGTTGTACGACGATCCGCCGGCCAGTTCGATAACGCGACCGTAGCTACCGGTGGTGGTTGATTTGAAGGTCATATCCTCAAAATGCATGTAGTTTCCGTTGTTCAGCTTCACGACATAATTGGCCGCCGAAGTTGCCCCACCGTAAGATACTACAACGTCTGTATTCTCTCCGCTAAGGGAACGGAAGGTAATGGTGTTCACCGCGCTGGTTCCGGGAATTGAATCAAACACCACTTGTTCAACGTAGGTTCCCGCTTCCACAAGAATGATCACCGGTCCACTGACGCCCCAATCTTTAAGTGCCGCTGCGGCGAACGTAAAGTCAGGAAAGTCAGGGGTGGCTGTTCCCAGGTAGTAAGTACCATTGTAAGGATCATGAGCGTCAATCTGCAGGGAAGAAGAGTCGTTCAGGGCCATGGGGTCGGGCTGTCCGTTGGGCAACTCACTCCAAACCACCAACGCATTATTTCCGGGATAGGGCTGATAGGTAAAATCGTAAGTCCCGATAGTGGTTGTGTCGATCTGTCCGGTTAATAACGAACCATTCCAAACGAAAGGTGTCTGAAGCACACCGTTCATAGTCCAGTTGATTTCCGCCGTTTCCAGCGTATCCAGACCGAAGTTGCGGATCACCACCTCGATATTCTTCACGCCCAGGGAGGTGGGTGATACAGGCTGGAGAATTTCCACCACGCCGGCATCGAGGTCAGGCTGTCCGGTAACAACAGCATACACAGGAACGGAGTGACTGGGACAACCCTGGGTTTCGTGACTAAAATACATGTTCGGACGTGATGTTGAAGCCGAGCCTTCTACTGTAGGCATCGAACCATCCTGATAATCATACTTCGCCATAGTGCCCGTAGTGGTAGTGTAGCGGAAGTTGGGGTACCCAAAGGCATAATCCCCATCGTTGTTTGTCCATGCAATTTCCAGCGAACCGGTTCCGTCATATACGAAAGGCGTTTGCAGGGCAATTTTAAACCAACCCGGGCCTGGAAAAGTAAGATCGCCCGAATACACCTGGGTGAAGGTGGTTGTATTCGTTGGATACAAATCCGTGAAGGTTGCATAGGGCACAACACCCATGTAAATACTCTGAGAATACAGTGTATACGGAGAGGACAATGTACCAACATAATATCCAATAGAGTCGATACGACCGGTAAAGCCCAGTTCAGCAGGGGTAAAGAGGGTTGAGCTCCATCCATAATCATAATAACCATAAGCTGGGACATAGGATTCAGTACTGGTTCCGGTGCCAATGATGGTTACGCCGCCGGGCACTGCATTGGTGGCCTGGACGTACATAGTCTCATCACCATAAAGTACCGGGGTATTGTAATACTGTCCGGTTTGAACGGCCGAGCCGCCGCTTGGCTGGGTGAACCAGTTGATCGTATAAGGTGATTGTGCTTCCAGTGTGGCTGATGTTCCATAAAGCACGGTATCGTGAATGGCGATAGGATCTTCCGGCGAATAGCGCAAAGTGAAAGCTCCGTTAATGGTATCATCAATAAAATAAATATCATTGGTGTTTTCGCCATAAACCATGATGTTGAAAGTGGCTTCTCCGGATGCTACAGGAACCACGGCCGGGGTAGTAAAGGTATAGGTGATGGTATCGCCCGGAGCTATGTCAGTTGTTACCACTTCCACGGTAGGAATCGGATTCCCGTCGATGAAATATCCGAGGGAGTATGAATTGGTGATGGTGTTGTAACCATTGTTGGTCAGGGTAACACTCACCGGTTCCGTACCGAAGGTACAACCATCCACGGGGGAAAGCAGGTCCAGAACGGCCAGGTCTTCGGGTGGTATTACCACGAAAGCGGTCACCGGCAAACGGTTGCTTTCGCAGCCGGAACCGGCTATCTGCCAATTGTAGAACCAGTAATAATATTCCGGACCAAAGCCATTTCCTGTAATTGAAATCTCACCCGGAATGGTATAGGGATATGCCGACCCGGCTGTATTACGATAGAATCCCGGATTCGGGCTCATGTACATATTATAACCCGTTCCAAAGGGTATCGTCAGATTTATGGGGACGGTTTCCATCGATCCCGAGGGCACGGTGGTTACGCCGGAGTAACTCGCCACCTGGGTTCCGGATGCATTCTCAACAATAACCGTAAAGGCAGATCCGGCTGTTGTCGTCGGGTACATATCCACCGATTTAATGGTGACCCCCGAAGGATTCAATACATCAAAAATCATTTCCCACGATGTTGTCCCGGATCCGCCGGCACCAATTGCTGTGTTTGGAGCGCCAACATTAGCAGTACCACTTTCGGCCTTTGCCGCCACGTAATACGTAACCGTATCAAACAACTGCGGCGTCACGTAGGTCTGCCCCATAAAGAAATGAGCCGTTTCCACGGGACTGGTATACCAGTATACAGAATCGGCAGCGTAGGCGTGCAAGGTGGCCTGCGTTCCGAAGATCACAGTATCGTTCACAATCATAGGATCCAGGGGAACGTGATAGGAATCCACGGATTTAAAGGCGCTGTCATTTGTGGTAAACGGATCGCCCGGCAGGTTGATCCATGCCGTAATGTCAAAGGTGCTATCCTGCGTTACAGCCAAATTCAGCTTAGCAGTAAACACGTAATCCAAGGTATCCAGGGGGGCCAGCGTTGCAGGAATCACTTCACTTACGGTAGCTCCGCCATTAACCTTATAGTTTGCGGTTAAATTGCCGACAATGGGCAATGCGCCGGTATTCTTAACATGAATTATTACATCCTCAGCGCTAGTGAGACCGCAACCACCTTCGGGCCTGTGTATTTTCTCGAGAGCTGCTTCCTGCTCAGGCACAACAGAGATATTGATATCATCAATGTAATGATAACCTGAATTGGCAGTATTGCTATACCAGCCGAAGTTATAGGATCCGGTGGCAGGGGCCACAAACTGGGTAACCGACTGAGCGTAGGTAGTGGAAGTAAATCCGGTGATGGTAGCCAGGGTGTTGGTCATAGCAGCCGGAGTTGCACCCATGCCATATTTTAAGGTCACACCCTGGGGATAGGTTGCGGAAGATGCACGGTACCAGAAACTAATTTTGTAGGTTTTTCCCGCTTCCAATGGGAAACAACGCGAGAACAACCAGTCGCCCGTGGTATTGGAACTTGCCGTATAGTAACGGGCGCTGTAGGAGCCTGAATGAGCATAGGTGCTACTGTTGTATGGAAATTCATACGTATAGGTATCCGCACCAACGCTAAAGGCTTTCCAGTCGGCAAAATATTCCGTTGGCTCAAAGCCCTGGGTGTAGGCACCAGCAGTGAAATTATAACCACTGTACACCGAATAGCCCGAAAGCGTATCATTCATCGCCAGGGTATCTCCGGTGAGATGTGCGTAGAATTTAAAATTATAGGTTCCAAAAGCAGAAAGGTCGGCTGTTGTAGCGAATGTGTAGACCATCGTGCTGCCGACCGCCAAGGGGCCGGGAATCACCTCATGCACCGGAGTGCCGCCATTCATCACATAGTAAACATCAATATTGGTAGCCGCACTAAGGCCCATGTTGCGGATCCGGACAGCCACCGAAGTTGTCGCGGTATGAGCACAAGCGTTCAGCGGAGCGGCAACAGAGTCAACCCCCACATTGTAGGTGGAAAGTGCAAACTCATCAGCACCAATGTCGGGAACCGTTAAACTGCGGATTTCGCCGTCGATATCGTCCAGTACCTCTACAACGGGCTTGCCTTTATCCACAATGTTCGGGGAAAAAGTGTGAAGGTTGACAGGGGTAAGGAACTGCGGGTTCAGCGACACGGAGTTCGAGTCTTTCAGACTGGCAGTACGCCATGCGGCCAGGGTAGCGCGGTTGGCTGCCCAATAACCGAGGTTGGCTCCAGTACTATACAAATCATTGTAATCCATATAGGTTACGATGGCGGTTGTAGAGATATAGGCTGCCATACCGGCTGAATTAGGCCCGGAATACGCCAGAATGTTATTCTTATAAAAATGGAAAAGATCGTCTGTTGAGGAACCTGCGATATAAAGCGCCCTTGCGGTTGCATTATTAGCATAAACATTTACACTATTGTAATATGCCTTCACATTCGTTGAATAATAATCGTAGATACCATAAGAAGCGGCTGTTCCGCCCAAACTGATCATGTTATTGGCCAACAGAATTTCGCCGCCGTTAACACCATCGGAATAATACACATAAACTCCATAGCCACCTCCGTTCAGATTGACGGTATTTTTTACAATCTTGCTTGCATTATAGCAAGAGTAGACATAAATACCATAAACGCCCGAGGCGTTCGATCTGATCGTGTTACCACTTAGCACCACCGCATCCTGATAAGCCACACGGATTCCGTAGGCATACTGATCGCGGAGGATG
>CAZPDS010000107.1:0-6990 GCA_964585485.1 uncultured Bacteroidales bacterium | reverse complement strand
TCTTTCCCGGAGGATGCCCCGGTCGGTGTAGATTAACAGCTGGCCGTCGGCATCGGTCGCAAGTTTCTGAATGCCGCTGTATTCAAGAATCAGATCGCGAATGTTGCTGCCGGGGTGCAAAACAATATCATATTTAACATGATTTTTCCGGGCAAAAAATTTCATATCGATGCCGGGATAAATGGCCGAGTACTGCACTTCCTGGTAACTGGGGATGTTCGATATCCACCGGCTGCTGTCGTTGCCATAAAGACGATTAACGTATCCCCCCGTAGGCTTGCTGCCGCGGAGTGAGCATTCCGACCCCGGATTCCTGAAATGGAGACCGATATTCAGAATATGAGTGCTGTTCGGTGCTGCCGCTTGCTGAGCGCCGGTCGTATCTGTTGTATATAGTTGATATACCACCGATTGTTCAAAAAATAACAGATTCATGCCCGGACTCCGGGAAGTAAAACGGATATCCCCGGACCATTGCCCCATGTTCATTTCAAAAAATGAGGGCAAGGCCTGATGGCCAGTTCGGAGAGAATTCGTATCGGAGGGATAGGGAAAAACGCCTGCAAAACCACGTAAGGAGCCCAGCAAAAAACAGGTGACCATGGCGATGCAACGCAAATGAGAATGCCTAAACGATTTAAATATAGATGGATTATTCATAGTGCAATGAATAATAAACCCTTTATTTTATTGAATTATGTTGTAGTGTCAGCAAAGATAAATAAATGTCGCACACTACATACATGTTTTTGTTTTAATATTGCGCGCGAATCAGGGCAAGGGGTATTGACCGGCTTTTTTTACGGGTATGTCGATAAGAATTTACCGTAAGGGGAATAAATTTTTTCGCCCGGATTACCGTACGCTACTCGGCACATTCACCAGCCGGTCCTCGAGCCAATTCGCATGATCGAGGTTGGCACAGGGGCTGTTGCGGAACATGCTGAGTTTGTTCATCAGCGTCCAGGCGGGACGCGTCATCACGCCCGCCTCATTGGTGGCCTTCAGAAAAGCATCGCGCTCGCTGCGCGTGTTTAGCAGGATGACATTGAGCCAGTAGTTGGAGAAGGCGCCGGCAGGTTCCCGGAAAAAGGCAATGGTGCTCTGCCGGAAGTGATCAGCGTAAGCATCGGCCAGCGCACGCTTGTCGGCGATAAACGTATCCAACTGTTCCATTTGCGCACAAGCCAGGGCCGCGTTGAGGTTGGGCATGCGGTAATTATATCCGATATGGTCGTGTTCAAAGTTCCAGGGATGTGGAATCTTGGCCTGCGTTGTAAGGTGTTTGGCCATCTTGCCGAGGGCTTCGTCGTCGGTAATGATAACACCGCCGCCGCCGCAGGTGATGGTTTTGTTGCCGTTGAAACTAAAAATCCCAAGCTTCCCGAAGCGGCCGGTGTGTGTGCCTTTGTAAGTGCTTCCAATGGATTCAGCGGCGTCTTCCACCAGCGGAAGGTTGTGCGCCTTACACAGGGCGGCAATGCGGTCAATCACCACGGGGTGTCCGAAGGTATGCATGGGAACGCAGGCCGCAATGTGCCGGCCACTGGCGGTGTGTATGCAGTTCCCCGCATCGTCGGTATGCGTCTCTTTGTGCAGGAAGTCCCCCAGCTTTTCATCCGATAAGCCCAGGGTTTTGGGGTCAACATCAATAAAAAGAGGCTCGGCCCCAAGGTAGGCGATGGCATTGCAGGTGGCTATAAAAGTCAGGGGTTGGGTGATGACAAGTTCATCGCGTTTTACGCCGGCCAACAAAAGCGCAATATGCAGCGCCAGCGTGCCATTTACTGTGGCTACAGCATGAGCGGCACCGGTGTAGTCGCGAACTGTTTCTTCAAAACGATTTACATATTCTCCCACCGAGGAAACAAAAGTGGAGTCAATGCAGCGATTCAGGTACTCTTTTTCGCTTCCGCGAAAGCGGGGTTCATGCAGGGCAATAAAGCCTTCCGGTTTGCTATAGATGCGACGGATAAAGGCGATGGTATCAGTGTACATACAATTGATTTTGCGGTTGCGCAAAGATACGAAAAGACCTGCGTTTATGGGAATAGCGCCCGTAGCGTTTTTTTCTCCGGGTAATTGATGAGAACCGCACGGTGGGCGCCGTAGTAAACAAAGAGACTGCCAGCGGCGGCCGCAGAGGCCTTCCCCTCGTGAATGACCTTCGATACGTCTTCGGTACACGAGGCTCCCCCCAGGGCAATCACCGGGATTTGTACGGCGGTGGCCACTTTTCTGACCAGTCCAAGATCGTAACCCTTATAGGTTCCGTCCCGGTCTACGCTGCTTAGCAGGATCTCTCCGGCCCCCAGGCTCTCGGCCCGGGCCGCATATTCCCAGGGTGTCATCGGCAGGTTCTTTGCCTTCACATGGTCATAAACGTGATGGTTGCCCCACAGATCTTGCTTTGCATCAATGGCCACCACCAGGCTCTGGCTGCCGCAGTACTCCGCTGCACTCCGCAGGAAGTCGGGCTGCTGCAAGGCAAAATGGTTGATGCAAACTTTTTCAACCCCCGATTGCAGCAACTTTTTGATGGTCGCAAGGTCGCGCACGCCACCCCCGTAACCAAAGGGCATGAAAGCCTCCCGGCTGATGTCGTGGAGCATTCCGAAGTCCGGCCCGCGCTTCTCACGACTGGCGTCAATGTCGATGATCAATAGCTCGTCAACCTCTTTCTCGTTAAAGATCCTCACCGCATTAACAGGGTCGCCGATGTATTTGTGTTTTTTAAATCCCACCGACTTGACAAGACCATTTTGTCGAAGTAATAGTACCGGTATGACACGGGCTTTCAGCATGGGTTTATTCTTGCGAAACAAAGTTACGAATCAGTTGAAGCCCGTAACGGTGGCTCTTTTCCGGGTGAAATTGGGTGGCGTATAGCGTCCCCTTCGCCAGGCTGGAGGCGAATTCGAAACCATAGTTCGTGGTGGTCAGCCTGTCTTCGGCATGGTCGCAGGCAACGTAATACGAATGCACAAAGTAAAAGCACGGACCGTCGGGCATGCCCTGAAACAGGGGGTGGTCTTTCTGCAGCACCACATCATTCCATCCCATGTGCGGGATGCGCAAATTCTGGGGCATTGAATCATTACGAAAACGAAGCGTATCGGCTGCAAACCAGCCCAAGCCGGGTCGCTCCCCTTCTTCCGAGCGACGGGTCATAAGTTGCATGCCAAGACAAATGCCCAGGATATGCACTTTTTCTTGCTGTACTTTTTCATTCAGAATTCCGATGAGTCCTCTTTCTTCGAGGTTCTGCATGCCGTGATCAAAGGATCCTACACCGGGCAAGATGATCTTCGTGGCCCGGGCAATGACATCCGGATCGGAGCTAAGCACGCTCTCACCGCCAGCTTTGCGGATCATGTTCATGATGGAACCAATGTTCCCCATACCGTAATCAACGATTGCAATCATGCCTGGGTCACAAAAAAGGGCAGGAAAAATCCTGCCCCGATGTTTACTTTTTATCGTTACCCGCTTTTTTTGCTGCGGATTTTTTTCTCCATTCCAGGAAGAAGGCCCCCAGAACCAACAAGAACAATAAGGCTGATCCCAGGTACGAATAGAGGGTTCCTTTGCTGTACGACTCAGGCTCAAAGCTGAAAACGACGCTGTGTTGGCCGGCCGGGATTACCAGACCGCGCAACACGTAATTGGCGCGGAGAATGGGCGCCTCCTGGCCATCAATGAAGGCTTTCCATCCATAAGGGTAATAGATTTCCGAAAAGACAGCCAACTGCATGCCTTGCCCTCCCGTAACATCATACGTCAGTTTGTTGGGTTTGTATTCGCGCAGCACAATGCGTGAGGCCGAATCGCGGCCACCCTTGTAGCCTTGCAGTTGTTCCGAAAAACGTTGGTCGACAAGTGCTGTTTGCGCGGGATTGAAACCATCCAGCGCTTTGATTTCCTCGTCGGCGTCTTTGAGCATCTGCACTTCGCTAACAAACCACGCATTGCCCAGGGCAAAAGGATTGCGCAGGGCAGGTGTTTCGGGATTGATGATGATGTAGCGGGTGTTCAACATATTGATAGACGTCAGCCCGGCCAGGGTTGCGTTGATCGCAGTGTCGTTGGGTTTATTTTGTAAGGTGTTGATGAGAGCCGCTTGCTCCGGGAAGAGCCGATGCTCGATCAGATCCTGGTACCGGCGTAGCTTCGCGGCGTGATATCCGCCCAGCGATTTATGATAGTACGATGCGGAGGCATCCATGGTGAAATTTCCGCTGGTCATGTTCAGTACACGGTAATCCGGGTCTACATCACTCAGAATATACTCATTGGCGGGCATCAGGGGATAGGGTTTTTCCATCCGACGAGCATCCGCGAAATCGTTGTCGTTGAGGTAGCGCTTGTTCACCATCCACAGGTCCGTCAGAATGAGAAGCCCGAGCACCACATATACCACGGCTTTGCTGTTTAGTTTTTTCCGGAAGTATAAAAACAGCACCCCTGCACCCAGCAGGATGAAGAGAAAACTGCGAAGCGCCGACGCTTTGAAGATGCTGATGCGGGCTGTTTCCAGGTTGTCGAGGTAGCCGTCGAAATAGGCCTTCACCTGTTGTGCTTGCGCAGGATCCGCATTGGCGGGCGTATTTTGCTTAATGGCTTCGTTGATTTGGGCGGTGTCGGCGCTGTTGATAAAATCAAAGAAGCCGGTTGGAACCAGCCAAAAGAGCAGGGCGAGGCCTGCGGTGAGTCCCAATGAAACGTAAAAGTAGAGCGGATTTTTTTTAAGATGGTCGGGGCTCTCCATGATTTCTTTTACGGCCAGGATCGCCAAGACCGGCATGGTGAGTTCGGCGATAATCATCCAGGACGAAACCGCACGGAACTTATTGTAATACGGGAAGTAGTATATGAAGAAGTCGGTTAGCCAGGCAAGGTTATGTCCCCAGGCCAGAAGAATGGCCAGCAATGTGGAGGCGAAAAGGACCCACTTTATAGGCTTGCGGACGATGAAAAGCCCCAGTATAAATAGAAAACAGATAAGGGCTCCGACGTAAACCGGGCCGCTGGTAAACTGCAGATCGCCCCAGTAGGAGGAGCTTTGAGCCACCATGTTCTTATAGCTGGGCTCAACATTATCGAGCGCCGCCGTTTTCCCGATGGGTTGTGAACCGCCGCCCTTGGCGTCGGGGATCATCAGGGTAAATGTTTCGCCAATTCCATAGCTCCACTGGGTGATGTAATCCTTGTCGAGCCCGCTGGTTTTATTGCCCTGATCATTTGTCAGTTCAGAGCCACCGCGTATGGTTTCTTTCATGTATTCCGATGAGGTCCACAGGTTGGAAATGCTCGGGCCAACCGCTAGCAGCATGGCAATCAGCGCCACGCCGCTTGCTTTCAGGAAGTGCGGAACCTGCTTGCTTTTCAGTGAAGTAATAAACTCGGCAACGGCATAGATGAGCAGTACAAACAGCATGTAGTACGTCATCTGAACGTGGTTCACCGAGATTTCCACCGCCATGAACAGGGCCAGCAAGGCGCCACCCAACAAGTATTTGCGGCGATACACCAGGATCATGCCGGCCAGCAAGGTGGGCAGCATGGCAATGGCCAGTGCTTTCGCGTTGTGTCCAACCTCCAGAAAGAGAAAGAAATACGTTGAAAAAGCAAAGGCAATAGCCCCAATGATACTTAGCCAGGGATCGACCTTCAGTACGATCATCAGTAAAAAGAAGCCCAGACACAACAGTAACAAAATGTTGACCGGATGGGGCAATACGGAGAGGAAGATGGCCTTAAACACGGTATACACTACGTTTCCGGGGTGTAGTACGCTGATCTGGTAGGCGGGCATGCCACCGAACATGGAATTGGTCCAAAGGGCCTCTTCGCCGCTTTGCTGGCGAAAATCGTTGATTTCTTTCGCGGATCCGCTGTAATGAATGATGTCACTCTGCGTAAGTTTTTTACCGCTCAGCGCGGGCGTGAAGTATGCCATGGAAAGCGCTATAAAAACCAGTACAGCAACCAGGTAAGGCAGGATTTTTTTAAACAAGGCAGGTGATTTTAAGTTAGACAATCTTGAGAATTATTCCTTTATTTCTTCAAAATCAGTGTATTCAATATTATCGTCGGCGCGACGTTCAGGAGCGGTCGTTGGTGGTATGTGATCAATGCGAACCGACCCTTCCTCACGTGTTTCACGGGCAGCGGGGGATCCAAAAGAGGAGACCTTGCGCTCAAATTTACGCAGCGCCCGCCGGAGTATGAAGGGCAGCGCATAGCGCACAAACAACCTCAGAACAAAGTAAATGAAAATTACCCAAAGAAAAAACTCAAGCATAGGAAATGGTCTGAACGGATGTTACGTACCCAAGCTCCAAGGGCTGGGGTGAATTCAAAGGTACAAAATGTTGTATAAAAAAAATGGAGATAAAATTTATCTCCATAGCAATATCAAAAGCCCGTATTAAACGGGACATGATTATTTTCCTTTCAATTCGTCAGAAACCGTGAGTTTCCTTCTTCCCTTTGCCCTTCTGGAAGCCAATATCTTACGGCCGTTTGCATCTGACATGCGTTCGCGGAAACCGTGCTTGTTAACTCTTTTGCGCTTCGAAGGTTGAAATGTCCGTTTCATTTTATGTAAAGATTAAATTGGGAGTGCAAAGGTAAAAATGTTTTTTTAACAAGCAAACTTTTTCTGAATTTTTTTGAGAAACTGTTTGGGTGAAATCAATAGGAAATTGCACTCGTCTGTTTATTAATTGCAGAAATTCTCAACATTCCTCGGCTAAATCTGCTCAATCCGCTGTAGAAGACCTTGGTGTTCCCTCCGTTAAATCCGCTCAATCCGCTGTCGAAAATCTTGGTGTTCCCTCTGTTTAATCTGCTCAATCCGCTGTCGAAAACCTTGTTGTTCCCTCCGTTTAATCTGCTCAATCCGCTGTAGAAGACCTTGGTGTTCCCTCCGTTAAATCTGCTCAATCCGCTGTAGAAGACCTTGGTGTTCCCTCCGTTAAATCCGCT
>CAZPDS010000106.1:0-7198 GCA_964585485.1 uncultured Bacteroidales bacterium | reverse complement strand
ATCATATCGTCGGTGGTGTGTTTTTGTTCACTGAGTTTTAGCTTGTCGTAAATAACATCAATGAGCTTCTCGGAGCCTTTGACGTGACAGGCCGTGCCGTTACACACCTTGACAATATATTTTCCTTTGGCTTCCAGCGAAAAGTGGGCGTAAAAAGTCGCCACGCCGTAAACCTCCGCCACCGGCATATTCAGCACGGTGGCAATATAGGTCAGGACCTGGGGCGGTAAATAGCGGTACGCCTCCTGAACCTGCTGAAGAATGGGGATCAGGCGCGCCTTGTCGTGATGATTCTGCTCGATAATACTCAGCACCTGCTGAAATTGTCTCAAACTTTTGTTCGGTTCCGTTTTCATTTTCAGATCTTTTTAAAGTGAACGTTTATGCCGTTTCTTGTTCATTCCCGGATTGCTTTAGTTTATTAACGATAAAAGCCAGGTTCGAATAGAAATGGGTATGCTGTACAATAATGGTTTCGGGAACCCGAATCGCCACCGGTGCAAAATTCCAGATGGCTCGTATTCCCCAGACCACCATCAGGTCAGCCACCGATTGCGCAGCCTCCGCCGGGGTTGTGATGATTCCAATTGGAATGTGAATACGCTCGGCCAGGTTTCTGAACTTCTCCATATCAAATACCGGAATGCCGGCGATCTCTGTCCCCACCTTTTGCTTGTCGGTATCAAAAGCCGCCACAATATTTACCCCCAACTCCCTGAAACCCGGATAACGGATGAGTGCCGTTCCCAAGGCTCCGGCCCCCACCAGAAAGGCTTCGTGCGCCCGATGATAACCAAGAAATTCTTCGATGGCCAAAATCATTTCTTCCACCTGGTAACCCACTTTGGGCTTACCAGTCACCTGCGTATAGGAAAGATCCTTTACCACTTGCGTGGGATCCTGCTTCAACATTCTTCCTATCAGCGGTGCGGTGACATATTCCACACCACTCCGCTGACACTGTTTGATCAGATTCAGGTACAATGCCATCCGGCGAACCGTTGGCTCGGGCACCGCCTGTAACGAAGGATTGGTTCTTGATTTTGAAGTTTCCATCTCTGTTTGTTTTGATGGGACAAAAATACAAGGATTTTTTGATATCCTGCATTTTTTCTTTATTTATTTTGAAATTTATATTCAATCCAAATAAACGCCAATTTTATTACAACTCTTTATTAACGGTATATTCGATAATAATATCACTCCCTTGAGCGTCCTCTTATAAGGAATTCATTCTTTATATTGTCCTTTATATTCAAAAGCTAATAAAGATTTTTTCCTTTTTATTAAAGAAGGTGGTGGAGGGGAAAACAGAGATCGGTTGTGCGTACGCGCGTTGGATGGCGAAGGGCTTGGCTCATCCGCCAGAGGCGCCCTGCGAAAACGGGCCACCGCCGGATTTCGAAGGATAGGGGTCCTATTTTAGCTTGTCGGCCGCCTAAGGCTGAATCTGCGCATAATACGCATCGCGCTCCACGGGAATCTTCCCGCTTCGGCGAATGAGTTGCACCATTTGTTCGGCGGTCATTCGCGGACGCTCTTCAACACCCGCCATGGAATAAATTTTTGTAGAATCCTGGATAGTACCATCCAGGTCGTCGACCCCAAATTCCAGCGCCAGGGCCGCCGTTTCTTTGCCCAGCATCGGCCAGTAGGCTTTCAGGTGCGGAAAATTATCGAGGTAGATACGGCCCAGCGCGTAGTTGCGTAAGTCTTCAACCACAGCCACCTCGCCCAGCTGCGACATTTTATTGTTTGCGCTACGGAATTTCAGGGGGATGAAGGCATTAAATCCGTGCGTTTCATCTTGCAAGGTGCGCAAAGCCTCCATGTGGTGGATGCGGTGTTCGTAGCTTTCGATATGGCCGTACAACATGGTTGCATTGGACGGTATTCCCAGTTGATGGGCGGCATGGTGAACGGCCAGCCATTGTTCAGCGTTGGCTTTCTCCGGACAGATTTGATTCCGCACATCCGGGTCGAAGATCTCAGCGCCGCCACCCGGCAGTGAATCTAGTCCGGCGGCTTGCAGGCTTGTCAGGATATCGGAATAGGACCTCCCCGACCTAAGGTGCAGATGATGGATTTCGACCGCCGAAAAGGCTTTAATGTGAATAGCGGGTCGAAGGGAGCGAACCTGTTTAAGCAGGCGGACATAATCGGCGAGACGCCAGTGAGGATGCGCGCCTCCGGTGATATGAATTTCCGCCGCCTGCGGATCTGCGCCTTCGATCTGTTGGCGTATATCAGCCTCCGTAAGCTCCCAGGATTCGCGCACCCCGTCCACCCCGGAATAAGAACAAAAGCGGCAGTGGTAGGCGCAGGTATTGGTAGGCTCCAGGTGAAAATTCCGTATATAGTATACTTTTCGCTGTTGCTGGCGCTCATTTTGAAATGCCGCCAGCCACGCCAGGAGCCCGAGAGGAGCTGAATATAGTTGTAACCCTTCCTCCGGGCCAATCCTCTCGCTGCGGAGAACTTTCCGCGCAATGGGTCCCCATTCCTTAGCCTGCCCATCTGCCAGGGTTTCCATAAACGCTGTATTGATCATTGCATCACCTCCTGCCCGCTTCCCTCAGATAAGCCTAGTGAACCACCATCACTTTTTTATACAACCTGTACTTAT
Organism: uncultured Bacteroidales bacterium; assembly: GCA_964585485.1. Lineage (GTDB taxonomy): Bacteria > Bacteroidota > Bacteroidia > Bacteroidales > CAIWKO01 > CALGYY01. Next base: position 4,572 of record CAZPDS010000106.1, on the reverse strand, counting down.
CATCATCAATGGTCAAAAAATACAGACCCTCTGTAAAACCGGCCACATCCAGCAACAGCTCACCTGTGATGCGTCCGGCATAGAAATTTTCGAACACCAATTGGCCGAACCGATCGTGCAGTTGAACCCGGGCATTTTTCAACTCATCTTTGCCCAGCGCCAGATGCAGCAATCCGCTGGTCGGATTCGGATAAACAAAAATACCGGCCTCCAGGTTTTTAACTTCCGAAACATAGGCGGGCGTGCAGGTGTAGGAACCATTGATGTAGGTTGCTCCCGTATTGGCCTTATCGAGCCAGGGCTTCAACTGCTTCGCAGCCGTTGTACCATTGTTGATCCAATGGTACGACATTTTGCCGTAATAATCGGGTGAGGTTAACGCGGTGCATGTTGACGAGCCGCCGGTGAGGGTACCCACCACCAGGCCGGAGGGATTAAACAAGGGGGATCCGGACGAACCGCCTTCGGTTACGCCATGACCATTCGTAGTGGCCACCCAGTAAACGGTCCAATGCGTAACTCCGGCCGAAGAGAGCGTAGTGGAATACGTCGAGATTTTTTTGATGTCACCATCCGGGTGGTGAATACCCACGCCGCTGGTGCTGGCGGTCGTAGAACGTGACCATCCGTTATAATAAATATTATCCGAGCTATTGATTGATTGAACCAATTGTACAAGATAGAAATCGGAACCGCTTTCCGTGGACCCATACGTATCGTGTGCCAACAGCGTACAGCCTACTTTCGTTTTTTGGCCGGACGAATAGGATCCTCCGCAAGCAGCCGCTTCGTAATGAAAATAAAACACCCACTGCAGCATATTGGCCGCAGTAGCATAGGCGTTCGAGTAGGCACAATGGTCCGCCAGCAGAACATAAGGCGTACAATCCTGGGCGGTATTGTTCATCAGGCTACCGGTACAGAGATACTGAGAAGTCCCGTTTTTAATCACCATGCGGCAAACGCCCCGCTTCTCGTCTTGCCAATTGCTTCCTTCCGAACAGTTGACATCCACTTCGCAACTGCCGGAGGCTCGCGAAGCTTCCCTGGCGTTATCCGTTAAACCTGCGCCCCGATAAACATAGCCCACTTCGCTGATATTGACGCGGGCACCGGGGTCGGCCCCCACAGGAACGAAAAGTTCGAGGGTCACCTGATCGCCGCTTGTAATCTCCGTTGCGAAAAGTCCGGAGCTGGTATTGAAGGCGCTGGTATAAGCTCCGAGCACCTGTGTCTTATCGCCATTGTAGAGAAAAAATTCGCAGCCTTCCGGAAGATACCACTGATCATAATACAGAATCAGCCCAAGGGCATCCGGAACACTGATGTTCAGGCGCCAGATGGAACCACTATGATCGGGAAGGACCGTCCAGCTTCCGCTGTTTTCGAGCGTAAATCCAGCCGAAACACTCTGGCCGATACGGTAAGGATGACCATACTGCGCGTCGAGGCTGTCCATGGTTTGGAGCTGCTTCAGGTCGGGTTTTGGTAAAAAACGAAGATCGCCTGGCTCCGCTACACCGGCCACGCGAAAACTGGGAGGAAGATGTCCGGTTGTTTCCTGAGCAACAGATGAAAGGATAAAGAAAAGGGCCAGAGCGGAGGTAAATATTCGTTTCATTCAGCTTGAATTATAGTTCGTATTATGTTTTATAAGGCAATTGAATCCATTCAATGGATCTCAAGCAAAAGTACGAAAACGAAATCGAATAGCCCCCAAAAGCCAGAAAAAAGATAAGCGGAATGGTGGGCGTGGTGAATAATTTCATACTTTTGCAGCCGAAAACGGAACTACTTTATTATCTGCACAATGAGCGAACAGGTAAAAATTTTTTCAGGCAGGGCCACCCGTTATCTGGCCGAGAAAATAGCAAACGCCTACGGCGTAAAACTCGGTGAGGTAGCTGTCTCCAGCTTTGCTGACGGGGAGTTTCAGCCCTCCTTTGAAGAAACGGTACGTGGAAATGAACTTTTCCTGGTACAATCCACGTTTGCTCCCTCCGAGAATCTTTTTGAGTTGCTGATGATGATTGATGCCGCCAAGCGTGCTTCGGCCCGTCACATCATTGCGGTGATTCCGTATTTCGGCTTTGCACGGCAGGATCGTAAGGACAAGCCCCGGGTTCCGATTTCCGCGAAGCTGGTGGCCAATCTGCTGCAATCGGCCGGCATTCATCGCATCATTACGATGGACCTGCATGCGGACCAGATCCAGGGATTTTTCGATATTCCCGTAGATCACATGTATGCCTCCAGTATTTTTATTCCCTACCTAAAATCACTGGAACTGGAAAACCTCACTATGTCGTCGCCGGATACCGGTGGAACGCGTCGTGCTGGCACCTATGCCAAATTCCTGGATGCAGATCTCGTGATTTGCTACAAGCAGCGGGCAAAGGCGAACCAGATTTCCAATATGGCCGTAATCGGCGAAGTAGCCGGTAAAAATGTTGTGCTGGTAGACGATATCATTGATACCGGCGGCACCATTTGCAAAGCCGCCGACCTGATCATGGAAAAAGGGGCCGCCAGCGTTCGCGCCATGGCAACCCACCCTGTGCTTTCCGGTCATGCCATTGATAAAATTGAAAAGTCGGCCCTGAGCGAAGTAATTGTTACGGACACTCTGCCCCTGAAGAAAGAAAGCCCAAAGATTAAAGTCCTTAGCACCGCCGGTTTATTTGCGGATGTTATTGACAAGGTGGTCAACTTTGAATCCATCAGTACCCATTTCAAATTTTCAGCTATGCTATAAACCTGAAGGATCAGGATTATATATTAACAATTTAATTTAATAAAACATGAAAACAGTATCTATGAGCGGTTCGCTGCGCGCGAACGTAGGGAAAAAAGATGCTAAGGCCATCCGCAGAGCGGCTGGTGTTCCGTGCGTTTTATACGGCGGGAAAGAGCAACTTCATTTTTCGGTAAACGAAAAAAGCTTTAAGGATGTGATCTTCACACCCGAAGCCTGCTTCATCAATTTGAATCTGGATGGCAAGGAATACCGCGCCATTTTGCAGGATGTTCAATACCATCCGGTAACCGACAATATTTTGCACGTTGATTTGCTGGAACTCAGCGACACGCGCGAAATCACTATGATGATTCCGTTGAAGATATTCGGCACCGCACCTGGCATCTTGCGCGGGGGCAAACTGCTGCAGAAAGTCCGCAAATTAAAAATCAAAGCTTTTCCGCAGAACATGCCGGATGTAATTAACATCGATATCAGCAAACTTGACATCAACGATTCTGTTAAGATTATGGATCTTCAACGCGACAACCTGACCTTCCTGGATCCCAAAAACTCAATTGTGGTTGGAGTGCGGGTTACCCGCGCTGTTGAAGAGGCGAAACCCGCTGATGCGTCTGCACCAGCTGCAGGAACACCTGCCGCCCCGGCTCCGGAAGCCAAGAAATAACCTTCAGTTAATCATTTTACGACCGGGGCCGGCTTTATCCGCAGGCCCCGGTTTTGTTTTCCCATGAAATATCTCATCTGTGGTTTGGGCAACATCGGCGAGGAGTACGCCAACACCCGTCACAACATCGGCTTCATTGCGCTTGATGCGCTTGCGAACGAACTTAAAACAAGCTTCTCACCGGGACGATACGCCTCCGTTGCAAAAGCATCCTTTAAAGGGCGTCAGCTCATCCTGATCAAACCCACCACCTACATGAACCTCAGTGGCAAGGCCGTTAAGTACTGGCTCACCCACGAAAAGCTGGAACCGTCGCAGATGCTTATTATATACGACGATCTTGATTTCCCCCTCGGTGCCCTGAAACTTCGTAAGAAAGGCAGCGGCGGCAGTCACAACGGCATGATCGATATCATAGATCAATTGCAAACCGAAGAATTCCCGCGTTTACGTTTTGGCATTGGAAGCGACTTCCCGCGCGGGATGCAGGTCGATTATGTGCTGGGGCAATGGACACGGGCCGAGGAAGACATACTCCTCCCCCGCATGCCACGTATTGCGGAAATCGTTAAAAGCTTTGTAACCCAGGGCCTCGAACGCACGATGAGCCTGTACAATAAATAGTCGATAGTCGTTAGTCGTTAGTCGATGGTTAAAAGGCGGGGCGGAGGCGCTGGCGGATGATGTCAGCCACCTTTTCCAGAGGTACCCGTTCCTGCTGCATGCTATCGCGTTCGCGGATGGTTACCTGACCGTCGGTGAGGGTTTGGTGATCCACCGTGATGCAATAGGGGGTTCCAATGGCGTCCTGGCGGCGGTAACGACGGCCGATGGCATCTTTTTCATCATACTGACACATAAATTCCCATTTCAGTGCATCCATGACTTCGCGTGCTTTCTCGGGCAAGCCATCTTTTTTTACCAGGGGCAATACCGCCGCTTTAATAGGGGCCAGCACGGGCGGAAGGTTCAGCACAACACGTTCGGAGCCATCCTCCAGCTTTTCTTCCGTATAGGCATAACTGAGCACGGCCAGGAACATACGGTCGAGACCAATAGACGTTTCCACCACGTAGGGAATGTAACTTTCGTTCGTCTCGGGGTCAAAGTACTGAAGTTTTTTCCCGGAGAACTGCTGGTGGGCGCC
>CAZPDS010000105.1:0-7321 GCA_964585485.1 uncultured Bacteroidales bacterium | reverse complement strand
TACACCGGATGCGAATGCTATCCTTGAACTTCAATCGTCGGACCAGGGTATTTTAGTTCCCCGCATGCCTTCGGTAAACCGCACCGCGATGAATCCTGCCTTAGGCGTAGCCCAAACCGGACTAATGGTATTTGACACGGACTCGGTAAAATTCTTTTATTGGAACGGAAACAGCTGGCAGACCTTTGGCAGCGGGCCTGCCGGACCGATCGGGCCCATGGGGCCGGCCGGTGCAATAGGACCTCAGGGCGCACAGGGGCCCATCGGACCAACCGGTGCTGCCTCAACAATACCGGGCCCTCCGGGACCTCAGGGCGCACAGGGACCCATTGGCCCAACCGGTGCTGCCTCAACAATACCAGGCCCTCCGGGACCTCAGGGAGCAACGGGTCCTGCCGGTGCTGTAGGTGCTGAAGGTCCTACCGGCCCTACCGGCCCTGCAGGAACGCCAGGCGTCACCTGCCTCACCCTTCAACAAGCCTACGACGGCTGTTCGGGTTCCGGCTCCGGCCGCAGCATCGTAATCAGTGGTACCAATGCTGTAGATATCAGCAATGCCAATGCGAATTCTATCGGACTTCGTTCCAACCACAGCGGCGATGGCGTGGCTATTGCGGCCAATTCAACCTACACAAACTCACAGTATGCACCGATCCAGGTAACCACACTATCGAATTACGGTGTAGTTGGCAGCACACCCTTGCCTACCTCTGCCATCATCGGTAACTCCTCCGGCAAGGCCTTTGGCGTAAGCGGCCAGGTACTGGCCACAGGGACCGGCGAAGCCGGTGTGTTCGGCAATAACCTGGTAACTACGGCCAACGCCATCGGCGTGGAAGGCATTTCGTACAACGGCGTTGCCGGTGATGCCACCAACACCGCCGGCTGGGGCGTTTACTCCGGATATGATGCCGGCGTGAATGGTGGTATCTATGGTACGACGCTGAGTTGTAGTGGCACAAAAACCTTTCTCATTGACCACCCCCTCGACCCGGCCAACAAGCTTTTAAAACACTTCTGCATCGAATCCAATGAAGTCCTGAACGTGTACCGCGGTACCGTTACCCTTGACGCCAGCGGCGAAGCTACTGTTAATCTGCCCGATTACTTCAATGCGATCAACACGGATTATTCCTATCAGCTTACCGCCATCGGCGCCGCCATGCCCGGACTTTTCATCAAAGAAAAAATCAGCAACAATACCTTCGCTATTGCTGGCGGCGTAGCCGGTAAAGAAGTTTCGTGGACAGTATACGCCGAACGCAACGACGCTTACATGCGCGCCAATCCGGAAGCCGCTAACGACCAGCCACTGAAGACCGGCCGCTTTGAAGGGAAATACATGAACCCGGAATTCTATGGACAGGCCAAAGAAAAAGGCGTGCTTTATTTTAAACCTTTCGACCGTAAGTTCATCACCAACGACCCGTCGGGCCAACGCTTCGAGCAGCCCGTCCTTAAACTGCAGTAACAAAACCCAAACATACCCGGACAAAAAACTAAAAACAATTATTATGAAAAGTAACGTACACAAACTCCTGCCTCTTGTGGCCCTATTGCTTTGGTCCGCGGGCAGTCATGCTCAGATTTTTTATAATAACGGAGCCGTGGTGCAGACCACCACCGGAGCCATTGTACAGGTAAACGGCGACGCGTCGAACAATGGGGCTGCCGGTATTCTGGACAACAACGGCGACATGACCATTACCGGCAGTATGACCAATAACGCCACCGCCGGCGGTGATGGCGATTACCACGTAGCTGGTCATTTCATTAACAACAGCACGTTCAACGGCGATAACGGCAGTGTGGAACTAAACGGTGCCAACCAGAATATCGGCGGTACGCAAATCACAACCTTCCATGATCTGCTGCTGACCGGAACCGGTGTCAAAACGCAACAGATCGATGCACGGGTATCGAACCTGCTGGCCCTGAATGATCGGGAACTGGCCACGGATGCACACACGATGTCAGTTGATAATTCAGCAACCACTGCCATTACCCGCACTTCTGGATTTGTTAGCAGTTTGGTTGGCGGAGCTCTCACGCGCGCCACCGCCAGCACCAGCATGTATGTGTTCCCCACGGGATCCAGTGTTGGAACCTTACGCTACCGTCCCGTCAACATCACCCCCGCGTTCCCGGTGGCCAATACTTACTCAGTTCGCTTTGCCAACCACGATGCCACAACGGAGTCGTACGACCGCACAAGCTTAGATAGTACCATCTGCGAAACCAACCCGAACTGGTTCCATATGATCAGCCGCGTATCGGGTACCTCCCCGGCCGACCTGGCCATTAACTTCGAAGCGGCTGACGGCAGCTGGGCCGGCATGGCCAACTGGAACGGTGCTTCCGCTGAATGGCAAAACACCGGATCCGCCGCGCCGGTCGCCAATTACATCGTACAATCCAACTGGAACAACTTTGTCTACGATCCTTATATCCTCACCAACCGCAAGGCCAACGCCACCATCAGTCCGGTGGCACCGCTCTGCGATAACGCATCCCCGGTCACCCTTACCGGCGCTGAAACCGGTGGCAGCTGGACCGGAACGGGCGTCAGCACCTCCGGTACCTTTAATCCCACCACCGCCGGAGCCGGCACCCATACCATAACCTATACCATTGCCGGCACCTGTGGCGATGCAGATCAGGTTGACATTGTGGTGAACGACAGTCCCGACCTGAGCGGACTTATCACCAACGAAAGCTGCGTTGGCGCCGGCGATGGCGCAGTTGACCTCAGCGTAAGCGGTGGTGCGGGCAATAATCTCTTTGTGTGGTCCAACGCATCCAATGAAGAAGACATTGCAGCACTAACACCCGGAGCATATACAGTGACCGTAACCGACGATAAATCGTGCACCCAAATTGCCACGTATACCATCGAAGCCGGAACCGGTGAGTGCATCCCCGAAAGTTTCTACATCCCCAATATTTTCTCTCCCAATGGCGATGCACAAAATGATGTTTTCTATGTGCGCGGAAGCGGAATCAAATCGCTGCACCTGTTAATTTATGACCGCTGGGGCGAAAAAGTCTTCGAAACTGAAGATCCCACTATAGGCTGGGACGGAACCTTCCGTGGCAAGGAGATGGAAAATGCTGTGTTTGTATATACAGTAAAAGCGGAAATGAACAGCGGTACGAAATACGACGAAAAAGGAAATATAACCCTGATTCGCTAATCCCTAAAAAAACAATCGCAAAAAAAATTGATGATTATGAAAAAAATTACCATAGCCATTCTGGTCTTTTCTTTTTCTTTGCTGGGCGCACGGGCGCAGGACGTTCACTTCTCCCAGTTCAATAATGCCCCGATGATCCTGAATCCCGCCCTCACCGGAGCCTTCAACGCACAGCACCGGATTATCGCAAATTACCGCAGTCAGTGGGGCAGTATCGCGAAGCCCTACACCACCTATGCCCTCTCTTATGATTGTGGCTTGTTGAAATCGTCCAATGCCGGTTACCTCGGATTGGGCCTGCAGTTGTTTGCTGATCAGGCCGGTGATCTGAGAATGGGGATCTTCCAGGGCAACGTGAGCGTGGCCTACCACGTCAGGCTTAGCAAAAACCATTACCTTACCGCCGGTATTCAGGGCGGGTACTCCCAGCGCACCATCGATGATAATGCCGCGCAGTGGGACAGCCAGTACGATCCCTACGCCTCTGAAACCAACTATTTTAATTCCAGCCTGGCCGGTGAAGCCATCACCACCGAAAGTTTCGGCCTGGCCGATTTCTCCGGTGGCATGCTGTGGACATTTAAAAACAATGCCACGAACATGGCCTCCAACGACGAGATCAAAGGAAACCTGGGGCTGGCCGTCTATCACATCAACCAACCTAAACAAACCTTCTCCGACCTGAAGGAGAAAAAGATGTTTATGAAATACGCCGTGCACACCAATATTCATTTCGGTATCCGCAATACCAACATGGCCATTGTACCCTCCGCCTGCGTATGGTTTCAGGGTCCTTCCCGCGAAATTCTGGCAGGCAGCATGTTCCGTTTCCGCCTCCAGGAAAAATCCAGGTACACCAGCTTCGTAACCGAAACAGCCCTTTCGGTAGGTGCGCACTATCGCTTTGGCGATGCCGTTGTAGCCGCCGCCCAGTTCGAAGTTAAAAACTGGCTCATCGGTCTCAGCTACGACATCAACACGTCCAAACTGGCCTCCGCCAGCAAAAGCATGGGCGGCCTTGAAGTAGCCCTTCGATACATGTGCCCGCTCTTCCAGAAAACCGAGAAGAGTTTGTACTAGCTTGATCATTTGAGTGAGTTGATTAGGTTAATTGGGTAACAGAAGTATGCAGCACGTGTATTCGTAGTGCCAGGGCGTATCATTTTTTTGTACTTTAGCGCATATTTTCAAAACAACTCTTATGAAAACAATGCGTTTATTGCTGGGACTGGTGGCCGTGCTTCTTATTACTGCCTGTGGACAAAAACCCAATGAAAAAGGGGAATTTATTCTGGACAAGCCCAACGGACAAGGCAGTGTACATATTAAATTCACCAACGACGGAAAGATCGACTACATTCAGGAGTACGCGGCCGATAAGCCATCCGGTATATTCCTTGAATTCAATGCCAATGGAACGCCCAAAAGCATGGTTACACTGGTGAACGGCAAAAAGCAGGGCCTGGGTGTGAAGTGCTTTCCTGACGGTTCCGTAAACAACCTTGGCCGCTATTTGAACGACGAGGAAAGTGGCTATTTCTGGGTTTGGGATAAGGCGGGCAACCTGGCCGAGAAACGGGAATACGTTATGGTGGGCCCGAAAAACCAGATGAACCAGTGGATACGTTTAAACGATAAACTTCAGCCGCTTTTTGCCGAAAGTAATTTTATCAGCGTTATTGCTGAAAACGACACCATTCAACAAGGTGAGGATTATAGTGTGGATATTACCCTGGAGGCCTCGTACCAGCATGCCCGTATGGCCTTAATTGTTGGACCCTTTGACGAAAACTTTCAACTGGCGCCCGGCAGTAAATGCGATACCCTGGTAAGTCCGGCCATGAGCGTGCAATACAAAGTCAAGGATTACAAAAAAGGTCAGAACACCCTGCGGGGCGTAGTGAAGGATATCGCCATTACCGGTGAAAATTCCACCAAATCAAGAAACATTTATTTTACCAAAGAATTTTTCGTTACCCGATAAATCGAAGGGTTCACAATTTTACATAGAGATCTTCGTTCTTTCGTTCATTCGTAAAACACACATCATGACTTACCTGATCATCACCCTGCTTAGCTTTGTTTTCGTCGCCATCGCCCTCTACCGCCTGTTTCAAAAAGCGGGCTATAAGGGCTGGGAGGCACTCGTTCCCTTTTACAATTTCTGGGTTTGGGTGAAAATCGTAAAAAAGCCAGTGTGGTGGTTTTTATTGATGTTCGTTCCGTACATCAATGTTTTTATGTTGCTCTTGTTGATCGTTGAGTTGCTGAAATGTTTTCAAAAAACCGGACTGGGTGCGCAAACGATAGGCATATTGGTGCCTTTTCTCTATCTGCCCTGGCTCGCTTTTTTCGACAAGACGCCCTATGAAGATCCGGCAAAACGCAAACCCGTCAAGAAATCGGTTGTCCGCGAATGGGCCGAAGCCATCATTTTTGCTGTGGTTGCAGCCACCATCATCCGCACTTTCTTCATTGAAGCCTACACCATCCCGACACCCTCTATGGAGAAATCCATGCTCGTTGGCGATTATCTGTTCGTAAGCAAACTCAGTTACGGTCCGAAAATCCCCAACACGCCCCTCGCCTTTCCATTTGCTCATCATACCCTTCCGTGGACGAAAAACACAAAATCCTACCTTGAATGGATCCACTTGCCCTACTATCGTTTCCCGGGTTTTGGTCCCGTAAAGCATAATGATGTTGTCGTCTTCAACTACCCTGACGGGGATACGGTGGCCGAAAACATTCAGAACCGCAGCTACTATGCCCTTGTACGTGAAGTGGGCCACCAGGAGGTATGGACCAACAAACGTAAGTACGGTCGCATCATCGCCCGTCCTGCCGACAAACGCGAGAACTACATTAAACGCTGCGTTGGCCTTCCGGGCGATTCCCTGGAAATTCGCGACCAGGTGGTGTATATTAACGGAGCACCACTGGAATCTGCCGGCGAAAAACAATACAAGTATTATGTTTCCACGGATGGCAGCGCGCTGAGCAATAAAGCCCTGGATAAACTGGGTGTTAATGAGGAAGACATCATGATGAATCCGCAGAATGCTTCACAGTACCTGCTGATCTTAACAGACGCCGCAGCCAAGGCCGTCTCCGGCTTCTCAAATGTGGTCGGCATTACCCGTGAACGATCCCCGAAAGGTGAGTGGCGATCCTACATTTTCCCCTACGACTCGGCCCATTGCAAGTGGAACGAAGATAACTTTGGCCCCATTCTCATCCCGAAAAAAGGCTTGACCATCCCAATCAACACCGCTAACATCAGCCTGTACACAAGAGTCATCTATAACTATGAAGGCAATGACCTGAAAGTTGAAGGTGACAAAATTTTCATCAACGGCGTGGAAAGCAAAACATACACCTTCAAGCTGGACTACTATTGGCTGATGGGCGACAACCGGCACAACTCCGCCGACAGCCGCTTCTGGGGCTTTGTACCCGAAGACCATGTGGTCGGCAAGGCCGTATTTGTCTGGCTCTCCCTCGACCCCAACAAGCCCTTGACCGACGGCAAGATCCGCTGGAATAAAATGCTGAGGTTCGTAAAATGACACCGTAACGAGCAAACTCTTCCTCCAATGCGGCTTCGCCCTAGACTTGTCGACTGTCGACTACCGACTATAATCTATCGACCCGCAGAAACACATCCCAATAGGCTTCCCTGTTCATGTCTTCCCAATGAATCTGGTGGTAACGGTACTGAAAGGTCTGCACCTGACAGAACAGCACCAGGAAAAAAATTACCGTAAGGGTTATTCCTCTTACAAACGGCCGCTTCATGGATTCAAGGAACAGTCCTAACAATAAGGCAAAAAAGACCAGGTAATCGGTCATGACCCGCGAGCTAAAGCTGCCGCCATACCACCAGGACCACCAGGAGGAAAAAATAAAAATCAGCAATAGCAGAAAAGTGAGCATCGCATAAAATGCAAAGCGATGTTGCTTCCATAAGGGCCACAAGCCGCCCAGTGCAAGTAAAGCCAGCGGTGTGTATAAAAAGAATCCTTTCTTATAGGAGAATAAAAAGGGGATCATGTTGGGATGTAAAAAGTCGAAAGACTCCTTGCCGTAGGAATACACCCAAAAATACCCGGTGGAGAAATAGTAGA
>CAZPDS010000104.1:0-7512 GCA_964585485.1 uncultured Bacteroidales bacterium | reverse complement strand
CACCTATTCTTCTGAAAAGGATTTGATCAGGCTCCTGTATTTGGAGAAGACATTGGCCCGCGATACAAAGCCAATGTACTTACCGTCCTGCAAAACGGGCAGGTTATAATGACTGCATTTTTCGAATTTGTGGGCGACGTCTTCCATAGATTCATCCGGAGCCACGCTGGGTTCGGGGGTGAACATCAGATCGCGGACGAAAACGGTTTGATAGAGTTTCTGATTGAACACGATGTTCCGTATATCATTCACGAAGACTACGCCCAGAAAGTTATTATCCTTATCCACCACCGGAAAAATATTACGCTGGCTGCCGGAGATGACTTTCACCAATTCGCCCAGGGTAGCATTGGCGCGCACCGGGCTAAAATTTTGCTCGATCAGTTCGCTGATGCTCATCAAGGACAGCGCCGATTTGTCTTTGTTGTGGGTGATCAGTTCTCCACGTTCCGCCAGGCGCAGCGTATTCAGCGAATACGGCTGAAAGTAGCGGGCCGTGGCGTAGCCCAGGGTGGCGGCAATCATTAGCGGAATCAGCAGATCATAACCACCGGTGATCTCCGCGATAAGAAAAATGGAGGTGAGCGGAGCGTGCATCACCCCGGCCATTACGCCGGCCATGCCCAGGAAAGCAAAGTTGGCCGGTGACAAATCCTCGAACCCCATCAATTTGGCCACAACGGTTACCAAAATGCCAACATTGGCGCCGATGAAGAGGCTGGGTGCGAAGATACCCCCTACGCCGCCGGCGGAAAAGGTCAGGGTCATGGCCACCACCTTCAGCAGAATGATGGCGATTAGCATGAAGGCTGCGGCTGGCAAGCTGTCGCGAAAATCATAAAAAGGACTATTATTGAAAAGATAGCTGAAATCGCCGGTAAGGCAGGTATTGATTTCATTATAGCCTTCACCAAACAGCGGTGGAAAAAGAAAAACCAGCAGGCCAATGCCAACACCGCCGATGATAAGCCGAACATACAGGTTCTGAATCTTTTTAAAAACTTTATGGATGAACAGATAGATGCGCGTGAAATACACGGAGATTAATCCACATACCACACCCAGTATCATGTAGGGCAGGATGTCTTCGGCCCGCAGGCCGCTGGTAGCGACAAAGTGGTAGATCACATTCTGGCCCAGGAAAAGGTAGGATGTCAGGGCTCCGGATACGGATGCGATCAGCAGGGGCACGATCGACGACATGGTCAGGTCAAGCATGAGGATCTCTACGCCGAAGATAATGCCGGCAATTGGGGCCTTAAAAATAGAGGCAATGGCGCCGGCCGATGCACAGCCGATCATCAGTGTAAGCTGTTTTTGATTGATGCGGAAAAAGCGGCCAATATTGGAGCCGATTCCGGCGCCTGTGCTCACGGCGGGACCTTCCAATCCCGCCGAACCGCCGAAACCAATGGTAAGTGCGCTGCCTACGATGCTGGAAAACATTGTGTGCCTTGGCAGAATGGAGTTATTGCGTGAAATGGCGTACAGCACCTCGGGAATCCCGTGACCGGTGCGGCCTTTTACCACCAGGCGAAAAAACAGCATTGTTAGCAGTATGCCGATGGTGGGATAGAAAAAATACAACACATTGCCGTAATCGCTGGTAATACCGAATTCCAGCAGGGTGCGGATAAAGTGTACGGAATTTTTAAGCGCCACCGCGCCCAGGCCTGCTACAAGCCCCACTATTACACTTAGTAAGTAAATGAAAGCGGTATCGCCTAGTTTGCGGATTCGCCAGGCTGTGAAGCGATCAATGGCATCGTCAATTTTCATAGTATCATCAGGGCCTTTGTTCAGGCGGCCTGCGGGAAGGGGCGAAGATAACAAAAATATTTCAGTTCGACCTTAATGTTCCGTGGTCTGATTCGGAATCTTTGCGCAGGCTGTCTCTGCAGCGGCTTGTTCAGCTTCCTTAATGCTGTGTCCCTGCCCGCTTCCCCATAATTGCTGGGCCACCCAGGCTTCCACGATGTACTCACGTGCGTACCCCCGGCCGGTTTCGCCTTTGATGCGAAATTCCAGATTGAGCTTAGATTTCTGGGCGAATTCGATCAACTTGCTTTTGTAGTTGAGCTCACGGGCCTCCAGTTCATCAGGATTCATGTGATCTTTGATGATCAGGTCGATGATGATGTGGCGGGTGAAGGCATAGCCTCTGTCGATATAAATAGCTCCTATCAAGGCCTCCAGCGCATCGCCCCCCATGGAGCGGTACACGTTGCCCGATTCATTGTCGATGTGGATGAGGTCCACGATACCCATCTTGACAGACAAGTCGTTCAGGCTGGCCCGCGACACGAACTTGGAGCGCATCTGTGTGAGGAAGCCCTCGTCTTTAAAGGGATATTTGTGAAATAAAAAGTCGGCAATGACTGAACTCAGGATAGCATCGCCCAGAAACTCCAAACGCTCATTGCTGATTTTTTTGCCGGCGGCAATTTCCAGGGCCGCCGTACGGTGCCGCAAGGCGAGGATGTATAAATAAATATTCCCGGGCCAGAACCCGAGAATATTCCTTAGCGTTTGCGCTAATTTTTTTTCCTTATGAAACGTATACCTTATGAAACCCGGCAGAATCAAGGGATCAGGCTGTGTACTTTTTGAAAATAATGGACGCATTATGACCACCAAAACCGAAGGTGTTGCTCAGCGCAGCACGTACAACGCGCTTCTGGGGCTGGTTGAACGTAAAGTTCAAATCCGGAATCTGAGGATCATCGGTAAAGTGGTTGATGGTGGGTGGCACAATATCATTCACCACCGCCAGAATCGATGCTACCGCCTCAACGGCGCCGGCAGCGCCCAGGAGATGCCCGGTCATGGACTTGGTGGAGTTGATGTTGATGTTTCTGGCATGATCACCAAACAATTTCACGATGGCCTGGGGTTCGGCAATATCTCCCAGCGGAGTAGAGGTTCCGTGGGTGTTGATGTGGTCAATGTCTTCGGGTTTCAACCCGGCATCTTCCAGCGAAATTTTCATCACATTATAAGCGCCCAGACCTTCAGGATGAGGTTGTGTCATGTGGTATGCATCGGCGGTCATACCGCCTCCGGCTACTTCACAGTAAATATGGGCACCACGGGCTAAAGCGTGTTCCAGCTCTTCAAAAACCATCCCGGCCGCACCTTCACCCAGCACAAAACCATCGCGGTCTTTATCGAAGGGACGGGAGGCTGTTTGAGGGTCGTCGTTGCGCACCGAAATAGCGTGCATGGAGTTGAATCCGCCGATGCCACCGGGCGCTACCGCTGCTTCCGAACCTCCGGTAACAAACGCATCGGCCATGCCGAAACGGATGTAATTGAAGGAATCTACCAGGGCGTTGGCCGAAGAGGCACAAGCCGAAACTGTCGCGAAGTTGGGACCGCGGAATCCATTACGGATCGAAATATGCCCGGCTGCAGTGTCGGCAATCATTTTCGGAATAAAGAAGGGGTTGAAACGAGGCGTTCCATCACCCTTAGCAAAGGCTTCCACTTCTTCGTGAAACGTAGTGAGGCCGCCAATGCCCGATCCCCAAATCACACCAACGCGATCCAGGTTCAGGGTCTCCGACAACAAGCCGCTGTTCTTAACAATTTCTTCGGCTACAAATAAAGCATAGTGCGCGTAAGGATCAAACTTACGGGCTTCCTTACGATCGAGTAAGGTGGTAATGTCAAAATTTTTGAGTTCGCAGGCAAACTGCGTTTTGAATTTCGAGGGATCAAAACGCGTGATTTTGGCTGCACCGGAAACCCCATTAAGCAATCCGTCCCAGAATTCCGGGACGGTGTTGCCTATTGGAGTCAATGCGCCAAGGCCTGTAACGACTACACGTCTTAGCTTCATTGGTTCTAAAGTAAAGTGATTACTTAGTGTTCGATTCAATGTATTTCATGGCATCGCCAACGGTGCCGATCTTTTCAGCTTCTTCGTCCGGAATGGCAATGTTGAATTCTTTTTCGAATTCCATGATCAGTTCAACGGTGTCGAGTGAATCAGCACCTAAGTCATTGGTGAAGCTTGCTTCGGGAGTTACCTCGTTCTCATCGATATTAAGCTTCTCTACAATGATAGCCTTTACTCTTGTTGCAATGTCTGACATAATTTTCGTTTTTTAGTTAAACCGGCTGCAAAGGAAACAATTCCCCCAAACATGACCAACCTAAGTGTTTTCAAATTTTTAACAAATACGCGTAAGTTCCAATTAATCAGCACAAAAAGGGGGCTGTTAAAAAATATTTTTTAACATTATTTAAGATTGAAGAGCCAATTTCTACACAATAAACAGCATTCTGTCACCATTTCGACCGCTTCATTGCCGGCATTCTCAGGGGGTTCCTATTATAATTATGTAAAGGAAAACGTATCTTTGTACGCGGAACGTCCCTAATAGGGGGAATCGGCAATCGGGCGATACGTTTCACGCTCCTTTAAATACACCTTAATCCTACACTCAGGCATGGAACATAAATTTCCCGTAAGGCTGGCTATTTTCGCCTCCGGCAACGGCAGCAATGCCCAACAGATCCTGGATTATTTTCGAAATAGTTCACAGGTACAGGTGGCCTTAATCTTGTCGGATCAGCCCGCTGCTTTTGTGTTGAAACGGGCGACCGATGCAGGTGTCCCCGGTTTGTTGATAGTGCAGGAACACCTGCGCAAGGGCGAACGCTTGTTGGAGATGCTGCACAAACATCACATTGATTTTGTGGTGCTGGCCGGCTTTATGCGCCGCATCCCGGCAGAGGTGGTGCAAGCCTATCCTCATCGTATGGTGAACATTCATCCCGCCCTGTTGCCCGCTTACGGTGGTAAGGGAATGTACGGCGATCATGTGCACCGGGCTGTTATCGCGGCTGGAGAGACCGTATCGGGCATCACTATCCATTATGTCAACGAAAACTATGACGAAGGCGCTATAATCTTCCAGGCACGCTGTGCCGTGTTGCCCGACGATACACCGGCTACCCTGGCGGCTCGCATTCACGCCCTGGAACATGCGCATTACCCAGCCGTCATTGAACAAATACTGCAACAGCACCTCACGGGCTCTTGATTTTGTTGGAGTGCTGTTTTTTTTAGTAAGTTTGTTGTCCTTAAGCTACAAGTTATCTGATTGCTCCGTCTCAACCTATATACTAAAATAGATACATAATTTTATGAAAAAACGTTTGATCCTGGTGGCCGGCCTGTTTATGTCGCTCACCGCTCTCTTTGGTCAGAATAACGTCGGTATAGGAACTACAAGCCCGCACCCTTCGGCCGTGCTCGAACTCAATGCTTCCGACAAAGGTCTTTTGATCCCGCGCGTGACAACGGCCCAGCGTCTGGCTATTGCCACTCCGGCAAGCGGCTTGTTGGTCTACGATACCACCCTCAAGGCCTTCTATTATTGGGATGGAACCCAGTGGCTGATTGCCCTCGGACCTGCCGGTCCGCAGGGTCTTCCCGGTGTTACCGGACCTACCGGCGCCGCGGGTGCCGCGGGTGCGGCCGGTGCGACCGGACCTGCCGGTGCTACCGGTGCCCAGGGTCCGCAGGGTTTGCAGGGTGTTACCGGACCTACTGGCGCCACCGGGGCCACCGGTGCTGCCGGTGCCCAAGGACCTCAGGGTATTCCGGGACCTCAGGGAACGCAAGGTATACAGGGTGTGACCGGGCCGACCGGGGCTATGGGACCTCAGGGATTACAGGGACTGCAGGGTACTCCGGGACCTCAGGGTATTCAAGGCGTAACAGGCCCGGCGGGTGCTACAGGCCCTGCCGGGGCCACCGGCGCTACCGGTGCCACCGGTCCCCAGGGACCTCAGGGACCTACCGGGTCCATTGGCTGTGCCACCGCAAACTATATTCTGAAATCCAACGGAACGATGGCGACCTGCACGACGTCTCCCATCTATGAAGCGGGTAGCTTTATCGGGATAGGCACCACCCTTCCGTACGCCAAATTGCATGTACTGAACGGAGGCATCCTGAGTTCCGGAACCACCGGTCCTAACCCCAACCTGGGCGAAGGTACCCGTATGATGTATGTACCCGCCAACGGCTCCTTCAGGGCTGGTTTTGTGTCTGGCACGAACTGGGATGATGTAAACAGCGGTATCAACAGCATGGGGGTCGGTTTTAATGTGGTGGCCAGCGGTGCGTATTCAGCGGCTTTTGGGTACTCTTCCAAATCTTCCGGGATCTATTCCTTTGCGGCAGGTAATAACTCACAAGCCCAGGGGAGTTGTTCCGCCACCATCGGCGAAAACAACGTGATCACCAGCAATGCCTCCTATGCCGTTGCCATCGGACGGAACAACTATATTTCTGAGGTGTCGGGTATTGCCCTTGGCGACTCCTGCCGGGTTTACGGAAACAACTCCATTGCTTTCGGCTACCTGAACAAATCCTATGGCGCCCGCGCCTTTGTGGCCGGCGAAAGCAACAAGGCCACGAACCATTATACCTTTGCCGTTGGCCTGAATAATACGGCCTCCGGAATTTGCTCCTTTTCGGCCGGCTACCTGACCGTGGCCAGCGGCGGGCAGAGCTTTGCCGCCGGTGACCATACGCTGGCCTCGGCCTATACCGCCACAGCCCTTGGACAGGCAACCAATGCCACGGGTGAGCATACCTTTGCCATCGGCTATGCTACGACCGCCAGCGCCAACAACGCATTTTCCTCCGGCTGGAACACCACGGCCTCGGGTGCACACTCCCTTGCCGGAGGCACCTATTCCACGGCCGACAGCTATGCCGAAGTCGTGTTTGGAAGATACAATACAATACCTTCCAATACTACCGACGCATGGGTCAGTACAGATCAATTGTTCGTTCTGGGAAATGGAACATCAACAACGGCGAGAAGCAATGCATTGGAGATGTTAAAAAGCGGAAAGGGATATGTTTCAACGCCATGGACTAATCTTTCAGATAGTTCTTTAAAAAAGAATATCACTCCCTTGATGAATGCACTCGACAAGGTATGCAAAATTCAGCCTGTTTATTATGAATTTAAAAATACGGAAACATATCCTGACGGCCGCCACATTGGCTTTATTGCACAGGATGTGGAACGTCAGTTTCCGGAGTTGACCAGCAGAAATTCGGCCGGCTACCTGGGGGTTGAATACGCCACCATGACAGCCGTTTTACTGCAGGCCGTGAAAGAACTCAAAGCCGAGAATGAGGCGTTAAAAGCGAGGATTGAGAAACTGGAGAAATAAACGGTGATGATTGCAAAATATGAAAAAGAGGCTGTCGCAGAAAGACAGCCTCTTTTTTTTCAGGGCGTGTACAACAAATAGCTGATCCTGAAATGTGCATTGGTGAGGTTTCTTAATTTCACCGTTTGCAGGTAAGGGATCGCTTTCTCAAAAACAAAACAGTTTTTCATATAACTCCCGTTGTCATTATGATTGGAGATGGTATCGACGGGGATGCCGTCAACACTTACTTCCAGCAGGGCATCCAGATTATCCGGCGGTACCGGCTCTTCAAACCAGGCGACATCGCACTCCTCCATCACGTGG
>CAZPDS010000103.1:0-7598 GCA_964585485.1 uncultured Bacteroidales bacterium | reverse complement strand
AGGCTAAAATATCACAACGCGGGTAAAGTAAAATCCACCAAGGGGAGGCGTCCCTGGGTCATCCACTATGTTGAAGAATTCCCCGATAAAGGTTTTGCGCTCAAACGGGAAACATTTTTCAAAACAATCGACGGATACCGATTTTTAAAAGAACATAATATCATTTAAAAAAATCGTATTACCTTTGCCACGGAGAGATGGCAGAGTGGTCGATCGCGGCGGTCTTGAAAACCGTTGACCTTCACGGGTCCGGGGGTTCGAATCCCTCTCTCTCCGCCAGGAGCAAAGTGACCAAATTCTAAAAAGCCTGATTATCAGCCGATATCAGGCTTTTTTGTTTTTCTGCCTGTAGCGTATTTCATAAATATTGAATATTATAACTGTTTTTCATAAATAGTAAGCGCTTTTCATGTATACACCGATTTCAAGTATCCTACACGGATATCATTCTTTCACTATGCTCGTCACCCCCTGCTCTCCTCTTTCGTTCAACAAAACAATATGATATAATCCGGAAGGCAGAGAAGTGAAATCATATATTAATTCGCGGCCGGAAAGATAAATCTCCTTTCCTTTTCTATCAAAACACCGCGAGGATTTGACCGTCCCGAATTTTTCCGGAATATCAATCGTGAGTTTACCCTGTGTGGGATTAGGATAGACGGAAAAATACCATCGTGGCTGCACTCCTGGAACAATAGCATAATCACAGTTTCCGAACTGATCCGTTTTCAGCAGTGTAATATCATAATTGAATCCTAAGACGGTAGCATGCCAAAAACGGCCAACAACAATGAATCCGCTGTCCGGGGTTTGCTTAATGCTGTAACCGACATCATCATATTCCCCACCATACGTCCTACTCCATAGTATCTCACCATCAGCATTTGTCCGTATTAGGATGATGGCCGCGCCTTGCGTATAACTTTGAGAATTCCCTGTAATAGCAAATCCACTGTCTCTTGTTTGGACAATAGCTCTTCCGTAATCAGATTCAGTTCCACCATATCTTTCCGACCAAATTTCATTTCCATTGGAATCTGCTCTTACAGCATACATATCATATTTATGAGACGTTGTATCATAGATGCTTCCACACATAATAAATCCACCATCCATAGTGATTTCCATTGAATAAAACAGGGTTTCATAATCAACATCGTATACTTTAATCCATAGCGTGTCTCCATGATCATCTGTCTTTACCAGGCAGGCGTTACCCAAATTCGATTTTGTATTTTTTCTCACACCCGTAAAAACGTAACCGCCATCTGTCAATGATAGCACAGAGCTTACAGGCCCAAGCTTGTATGTTCGTTTCCAAATGGTATCACCATATTGATTCGCTTTCATAATGAATATTTCGTTCTCATATTCCTGGTTACCAACCATAATAAATCCACCGTCGTCGGTCGTTCGAATACGAGTAATTGTGGAGTGAATGTATTCATAATCCCAAAACACTTTGGTCCAGAGGGAATCTCCTTCACCATCGGTTCGTATCATATAGGTACGATATTTATTATCTCCCGGCTTAACTGAATATCCTGCCATAGCATACCCTCCATCCTGAGTTTTTACGATGGAGTTACTACAATCCGCAGAGATGTTTCCATAGTTTTTGACCCATATCGCAAATCCGTTTTCATCAGTTCTCATGATAAATGCTTCCTGATTATTCTCACTTATCGATTTCATCCCTGTTACAACATAACCGCCATCCCCGCTAAGTATAACATCGCACCCATAGTCCTCCCATGGACCGCCATATTTGTTTTGAAAGGTGATCTGTGCAAAAGACCCGTTCGCAATGAAAAGCAAGATAAAAACCAAATAAGTTTTCATAACAGCGCATTTTATTACAAAATAAAGCATAATTATCCTAGTAAACGCGTGCATCAATATTCCCTGCCCTTCAGCCTTTTTCACAACCGCTGACCCTTCACCACCTTTTTTGTCTCATACTGATTAGCCTTGTAATGTACTAAAAATAATGCAGTGAACTGTAAAACATCAGGAGCATCTGAAAACCACAACAGGCAATATTCATTAATTTCCCTACGTTTTAGATGAAATCCTGCCCACCCATGTGACTTTTGTACCCTTGCATCCAGTCTGAACACTATTGTGACGTTGAGCCGATGCGATCATTACGTTTAAAAAAATAATCGTATGAAAAGGGTAAGCATAGCATTTCTGATGGTGGCGCTGTCGGTTGCCTCCATTGCACAGTCCGCTAAAATCAAGCAGGAGCATGCCGGAGCGTTTTCCCTGGGTGTTCGCACTGCTGTTGGCCTGGTCAATGACGGTCGCTGGCAACAGCCGGCGTTTGGTACCGGAGGGCAGTTTGGAATCCGGTTCGGGGATCGGGTAGATTCGGAATGGATTTTTGATTACCTCACGGCCGACCTTAACAAGCTTGGCTTCCTTACAGATTATCACATTGGGTGGAGCCTGATGTATTTGCTGACCAAAAAGCCTGATGCACGAATCCAGCCTTTTGTACTTGCCGGCCATTGTTTTGAGTACCTGAAATACACCGGGAATGATCGTCCGAAAAATTCGGACTCCCGCTACAGTGCCTCGGTGCAGGCAGGTTTGGGTACGCATATCAACCTGAGCTCCAAATTTTTCGTATCGCTCGAAACCCAATATATGCTTCATTTCGGAACAAAAATCCAATACTCCTCCCCGGAAGGTGTCGCTGTCTTTGAAAAGCAAAAGGGCCTTGGAATCGCCGATCATCTGTTATTTCACCTAAGTCTTAACTACAAAATTGCCGACCTATGGTAAAGCGAATCTTCATTTGTCTATTCTTGGCGCATGCATTTTTCTGCCGTGCGCAGACCCCGGACTCCTACGTATCTGCAGGCCTGCTTCGCGGCAGTCTGGGCCTGAACAGCGGTTTCATGCTGCAACATCCCTGCACCAATCTGTACCTTGGCGGATTGGCCGAATATTTTCCCGACCCTGTTATCAGCCTGCGGGGCGACTGCCGCTGGTATCTGGATGCCCGCGGCGAAACACCGGTATTAGCTGACAACCTCATTATCCTGTTCGGGGGCTATTTTCATCAGGCTATCGGGCGACATGATTTTTCGATCGGCATCCAGCCCGGGCTGGGATTTACGCGACCCCTGGCTTCCGGGGAATACTCCCTTAATTCAAGGCGTGCAATCCCTTATCTTTCGGCCGGTTTGTCATACAGCTTGTATTTCTCGCGCTTTTGTCATTTTTTCCTCAACGCCTCCTGGCTCAATGCAAGCTATCGCGGAAACGAGGCAGGCCGGATGCGCCTCTCGGAAATTGAAGTAAGCGGAGGGCTCGGTTTTCAACTCGACCTGGCCCGAAAAAAATAACAACATATTACGCTTTTCAAGCATGAATTAAAGTCCGGGCTCAGCGGTTACGCACTAATATTTGGTAATTTTACACATCAAATCACCAAATCGCAAATATCAATGAAACACATATATGTTTTTATCAGCATGCTGTTTTTGCTTTATCCTGCATTCGCGCAGACCGGGGAGATCAACGGTCGTGTTGTCAATGCCAAAAACAACGAACCCATACCGTTTGCCAACCTGATTATTGAAGGCAGTACAACGGGAGCGACGAGCGACATTGATGGCGTGTTTGCCATTAAAAATGTGAAACCGGGATATTATCAACTTGTGGCCAGTTCAGTAGGATTTGAGAAATTCATCACGGGTACTTTTCTGGTTACTAACAGCAAAGCGGCCTTTGTGGAAATCGCGATGATCGAGACCGTGATTAATCTCAGCGGTGTTGAGATAAAGACCAAGACCTTCGAAAGAAAAGAAGAAAGTCCACTTTCGATGCGCACGCTGGGTATCCAGGAAATAGAAAAGAATCCGGGGGGAAATCGCGACATTAGTAAGGTAATCCAGAGCCTGCCGGGGGTGGCAGCCACACCGGCCTACCGCAACGATGTGATTGTGCGCGGCGGCGGATCGGGGGAGAACCGTTTTTACCTGGATGATGTAGAAATCCCGAACCTCAACCATTTTGCCACACAAGGCACGTCGGGAGGACCGGCCGGCATGATCAACACCGATTTTTTGCGCGAAGTGGAATTTTATTCCGGCTCCTTCCCCGCCAGCCGAGGCAATGCATTGAGCTCCATCGTGGACATGAAACTCATCGACGGCAGTAAGGACAAAACCAATTTTAAACTAACCCTCGGTGCTTCCGATTACGGTCTGACCGTTGACGGCCCCATTGGCAAAAAGACCACCTACCTTATTTCGGCACGGCGTTCCTACCTGAAATTGCTCTTCACCTTGCTGGAACTCCCCTTTTTGCCAACCTACAACGATTTTCAGGTGAAAGCCAAAATCAGCCTCAGCAAAAAAGATCAACTGACATTTATCGGATTGGGGGCCATTGACCAGTTTAAGCTGAACCTTAAAGCCAATGAAACCGACCAGCAACGGTATATTCTGAGTTATATACCGGTAAACGATCAGTGGAATTATGCCGTTGGCGCGGTGTATAAACATTTCCGAAAAAACTCCTACGATACCTGGGTGCTGAGTCGTAACTTTCTTAACAACACCAGTTACAAATACAGAAACAACGATGAGAGTTCAAAAGATAACCTGACGTTTAACTACAAGAGTCAGGAAATAGAAAATAAATTGCGGTACGAAAACACCATTCGGCAACATGGCTGGAAAATCATTTACGGAGCCGGCGTGGAATATACACGCTACAATAACAGCACATTTCAAAAATTCTATATAAACAATACGGCCATTGAAAAATCATACGAAAGCGCCCTGGACCTGTTTAAGTGGAATGTTTTCGTGCAGACCAGCAAAAGCTTTATCAAAGAGCGTTTGCTGGTAACCATCGGGGCCCGTTCCGACGGCAACAGCTACAGCAGAGAGATGTCCAATATGATCGAGCAACTGAGCCCCCGTATTGCCGTTAGCTGGGCATTTACGAACCGCTGGTCCATGAACCTTAATGTAGGCCGCTATGCGCAGCAACCGCCTTACACAACCCTGGGCTTCCGCAATCCCGAAGGCGAGTTAGTAAATAAAAACAACGGTATCCGCTATATTACCGCCGACCATGCAGTAGCTGGCTTTGGATACACCGACAATACGCATATTCAATTAACCGTAGAAGGCTTTTACAAATCGTATAAAAAATATCCGTTTTCGGTGAACGATAGCATTTCCATTGCCAGTAAGGGCGCAGACTTCGGGACATACGGGGACGAGGAAGTTACCTCCGATTCCAAGGGAATGTCATACGGAGGTGAACTGTTGTTCCGTCTCAATCAATTGAAAGGCTTCAGCGTCATTGGCACCTACACCTACGTGCGCAGTATGTTTACGGGAGCCGACGGCAAATGGATACCCTCGGCCTGGGACAACCGTCACCTGGTAAACCTTACCGTATCTAAGAACTTCAAACGAAACTGGTACCTTGGTATTAAATGGAAATACCTGGGCGGAGCACCCTACACCCCGTGGGATCTCGAGCAGTCGGCGCAGATTGCCGCGTGGGACGTAAGGGGCCGTGCCTATCCGGATTACGATCTGTTTAACACCGGCCGGCTCACCTCCTACCATCAGCTGGATATGCGGGCGGATAAAGAATGGTACTTCAAAAAGTGGTCGCTGAATTTATACGTTGACATACAGAACATCTACAATTCAAAAGCCATCGGCCCTGACAACTATATTTTGGCTACGGATGCCGACGGCAAGCCGATCATCGATCCGGATGATCCCGGCCGTTATGTTCTCAAAGCCATTCCCAACGAGGCCGGCACGATCGTACCAACGCTGGGCATTATTATCCAGATCTAGATTCTCCGGCTGGGTTCAGGGCGGTTTTGTATCTTTGCTAAAATTTTGCAGGATGTTAATTCCGATGATCATTACCTTTCTTTCGTCAGCGCTGTTGTTGTATACAGCCGGACTGGCGGTGAACATGATCAAGGTCTCCAACAGCCGCATTTCCTGGATACTGATTTCCACTGCTTTTCTCTTTATGGCGGTTAGTCAGGTATTGGAAATGTACGACAATCTCAACAATCCCTCACCGAACCTCTATCATCAGCTATACCCCTGGGCCAATTTGGTGGTATCCATATTAATTGCCGTGGGTGTACGAAAAATTGATAAGATTCTTCGATTCCTTAAGCATGCAGAGAAACAGAAACGTGCTTCCGAGAATCGTTTTCGGGTACTGTTCAACAATAGCAGCGATGAAATATTTCTCGCCGACTTCGAGGGAAACTTTCTTGAGGTCAATAACACCGCATTGCATCGTTTGGGATATTCCCGTGAGGAGATGATGAAAATGAATTTTACGGATCTGAAAACGCCGAAGTTTGCGCCCCTGGTAAAGTCCAACATCGCCCAAATCATAAAAAACAACGCACATCTTTACGAGTCCGAACACATAGCCAAGGATGGCAGTGTCATCGCCATGGAAATGAGCAGTCGGGTGATCGATTATTTTGGGCGGCCCGCCATCCTCACCATCGCGCGCGACATCAGCGAGCGCAAAGAGATGGAGCGGCGGATAGTGAATGCCATTTTACAAACCGAAGAACGGGAGCGCAAGCGTTTTGCGCTGGATCTGCACGACAACCTCGCCCCCATTCTATCGACCATAAAATTATACGCCGACCTTATCCGTAAAGGAAATTTCCGAAAAATCAGCATGGAAGAAGCGTTGCAATCACTGGAAGAACTAACCGACCAAGCCATCCGGAGTTCGCGGGAAATATCCAACAATATCATGCCGACCATGCTGCAAGACTTCGGGCTGGCCCTGGCCATTAAGGAATTTTGTTCCTACATCAACAACACCCAGAACTTGCAGATCGATGTAGACACCGACCAATACCAGGATGGCGTAATTGGTATGGAAGAGACCATTTTGTTTCATGCCGTTAAGGAACTAATAAACAACACATTAAAACATTCACAAGCCCGGCATGCCCGTGTTTTTTTAGAGAAGAACGAAGGGCAGATCAATTTGCTCTACACGGATGATGGCGTTGGGTTTGTGCCAGAGACCAAACTTGAAGAGCGCTCCGGGCTGGGTTTAAACAGCATTGTGAGCAAGGTGAACACCCTGCATGGGCATTGCCTGATCAAAAGTGCCCCGGGTGAGGGCATGACGGCCCTGATCACCTTATACAATAAACCTGAATCTCAGAATTGAAATCCGTTAGTCATGGACATTATCAAACTTATCATTGTCGACGACCATATCATCTTCCGTAAAGGATTGCGCACCATATTAAATGAGTTGGACGAGATCAAAGTTGTGGGTGAGGCCTCCAACGGAAACGAGTTGCTGGATCAGTTAAAACATCAACCGGCTGATGTTGTGCTTATGGATATTCGCATGCCCGTTATGGATGGCATAGAAGCAACGCGTAAGGTTGTTGAACGCTTTCCGGAGGTAAGGATCATTGCGCTGACCATGCACGAAGAAATTGGTTATTTTAATCAGATGGTAGAAGCCGGCGCATATGGCTTTTTATTAAAGAAAACCAACCGGGATGAATTGCAAAAAGCCATCAATTTGGTGATGAAGGGGGA
>CAZPDS010000102.1:0-7699 GCA_964585485.1 uncultured Bacteroidales bacterium | reverse complement strand
AGGAAAACGATATTGTATGGTTTTTGTGCAATGATTGTAATGACTTTATTTATGTCAATATGTTTAATATATACACCAAGTATAAATGATTTTGCCAATGAAAGTTTAAAAACAATATTTACATTTAATATTAGAATAACAATTGCTAGTTTAATAGCATTTGGGATTAGTCAATTGAATGATGCATGGTTATTTAGTAAATTGCAAAAAAAATATAAAAAATTATGGTTAAGTAATAACGCAAGTACTATGATTAGTCAATTAATAGATACAATAATATTTGTTTTTATAACTTATTATGGAACTGTAAATTTATCAGTTATTTGGCAGTTAATGATATCAATGTATGTGTTTAAATTAGTAATATCATTATGTGATACACCATTTATATATTTGGCAAATTCAATTAAAAAGGTAAATAATGACTGATATTTATATTGACTTTGATGGTGTGATATTGGATACATGGAAAGTCTTTTATAATAAATATTGCTTACAATATAAAACAACTGTTTTAGAAGAAAAAAAATTAAAAATATAATGATTACTTCTGATTGGGACGAAGTTTTGAAAAAAAGTTCAATTATAAATGAAAGTATTAAAAATATATTTAAATTAAGAAAAGATTATAATATAATAATTTTAACTAAAGTAAATAGTATAAGTGAGAAAAAAAGCAAAAAAAAATATTTAGAAAACATTGGAATTAAAAATATTGTTTTTGTTGAATATGAGCGAGAAAAGAGCAGTGTAGTAAACCCTTTTGGAAAAGTATTAATAGATGATGATATTCAAAATTTAGATGATTGGTCAAATAATGGTGGAATATGTTTATTTTTTAATTCAAAAGCAAAAAATATTGATAGTTATGGAAAAATAAATAATAAATATACATTAATTGATAATTTAATCCAATTATATGATATAATATAAGTGAAAAATATTTATGAAAGCGAGGCCATATATGAAAACTGATATTGTTTTAACGGGTATTTTAAGAGATAAAGATTTGCTTCTAGTCGTAAAGAGAAATGAAGATGATGAGCTGTTTCCAGGAGCATGGGAATTTCCAGGAGGTCATTTAGAAGCTGGTGAATTACTTAAAGATGGTTTAGCCAGAGAACTTAGAGAAGAAATTGGATTTAATCAAACATTTAATCCAATAATTACACACTATTTTGATGAGATCAAAAATAAAAATGATAATTTAATTCATAATATAGAAATTGATTTTATTATTGATGTTGATAAAGATAAAACAGATATTATTTTAAGTAATGAACATTGTGATTTTGAATGGGTAACTAAAGATTCAGATTATTTGGATGAATTTATAAAAGAAAAGTTAGAAAACTTAAATTAATAAAGGTTGGATCTTTCCAACCTTTATTTTTTGAATTTGACTTAGCAAAAAAATAACTGTATTATATTATTGATAAATCGATATTTCAGGAGGTAGAAAATGTATAAAACAGAAACAAATTATCCATCAATTTGTTGATTCGTGGGTAAATAACCGTCAATTACCTAATAATTATGATTTGCAATATTGCCATGATAATGGTTTTTTTATTGCTGTTGATAATAGTGAAGGTGCTTGTTTTGTTGAAGCGTTTAGCAAGGAAGAAAATGCTGTACTATGGCTGTTAGATAATGAATTATCTGTCGCAGACACATATCAAAAAGAAATATCTAAAGACATTCTTGATAATGTAATAGATAAAACAAATAAGCAGAAGGAGGAACTGGTGTTATGAAACAAAATATTGCAATATATTGTAGATGTGGTAAAGATGTTTCTGTAATAGAAAGCCAAAAATTGAAAGCCAAAATTTTATTAAAAAATAATGGTTGTGTAGATAATGAATATGAAGTTAAATATTATATAGATGAGGGATTTAGTGGAACAGACAATAATAGACCTTCACTAAATGCATTAATAAAAGATATAAAAAGTAAAAAAATAAATATTGTTGTAACTCCAAAAATAGAAACTTTATCAAGAGATATATTTTATTAATAATATTCTTCCTGTTTTTTTTCATAATCAAGTAAAATTAATGACTTTTTCAAAAACATATAATGAACAATTAGACACAAAGATTAAAGAAACAGAAACAATTCAAGAGAATGATAATCAATTTGAGGTATAAATGATTAAGTTTGATTCTATATCTTATCCTATGTTTATCTTATTGTTGATAGTCATAAGCCTAATGGTTTTCATTCTTATTATTGAACCTAGAATTGCTAAAAGAAAATTAATTAATAGAAATGAACATGGAAGTAGCAAATTTGCAGATGAAAAAGAAATTAAAAAAATTTTGATAAAGAAAATATAAATAATATAAAAGATGTTGGATATCCTGTTTGGTATGAAAAGCAAAATGGAAG
Source organism: uncultured Bacteroidales bacterium (assembly GCA_964585485.1). Taxonomy (GTDB): domain Bacteria; phylum Bacteroidota; class Bacteroidia; order Bacteroidales; family CAIWKO01; genus CALGYY01. The sequence continues at coordinate 5,305 of CAZPDS010000102.1, read as the reverse complement.
ATTTGAAAATGTGTATTTTGATAATAAATCGCCACATTTTTTGCTTGTAGGTTCAACGGGTTCAGGTAAGTCGGTAACAGTTAGTATCCCATTAAGTATCCATTTTGCAACTGCCAAAAATAAACATTCTGTTGTTTTAACAGATCCAAAAGGTGAATTGTTTAGAACTACGGGTAAAATATTTAAAGATAATGGGTATGATATTGTAACTATTGATTTTAGAAATCCTGCTCAGTCAACAAAAATAAATGTTATGCAACCAATTATTGATGAATGGAAAGAACATTGTCATTTTAATAAATGTATGATGTTCTTTTTAAGTTGTTTTATAAAGAAAAATAAAATTATATTAGAAAAGATATTTTCAGATAAAAAATATTTAGAACAAATAAAAAACAAATACAAAATAGAAGATTACATTATTGATATAATTAAAGCAAATGTTGAGAAACTTGAAAGTAATATTAATGATAAGAAAATTTATGATAATACTACTATTGATACTTATAATGGAAAAGCGTTAAAAGAATATGTAAATAAAAAAAACAATGAACAATTATTAGATTTTATCGTTAGTAATCAAAATAAAAGTTCACAACATCAAGCTGAAACTAATAGATTAGTTATATCTTTAGCAAATTTAATATTTGCAGAAAAAGAAACTAAGGATCCGTTTTGGATTAATAGTGCAAAACAATTGTTTATTGGATTAACAGGTATTTTTATTGAAGATTACAAAGAGGGATTAATTGAAGAAAACAAAATAAATGTATCCAGCATTAAAAAATTTCAAAATTCATCTTTAACAAAAGAAAATCAATTATTTCTGCAAAGAAATTTAAATACTAGACCTTATGGTAGTTTATCAAAAGATTATTTAAATTCTATATTATCAGCTGCAGAAAATACCTATAAGAGTATTACTGCAGTATTTGGAGAGAAAATGTCTATATTTGATGATTTAAATGTAGAAAATATTACAAGTATCAGTGAATTTGAATTTACAAGTTTAGGTAAAAAACCAGTTGCTTTATATATTATAGTTCCAGATGAAGATCGTGCATATTTTCAACTTGTAACTATAATTTTGGGAATGCTTATTAAAGATTTAACAAAATTTGCTAATTTATCGGAGAATAATGGAACTTTACCGATAAAGGTAGAATGGATATTAGATGAATTTGCAAATTGCCCTCCATTAAATGCTATTGAGACTACAATTTCAGTAGCACGTAGTAGAGGTATGAGATTTTATTTATTCATTCAAAGTTTTTCACAATTGGATCAAGTTTATGGAAAAGAAATAGCAAGTATTATCCAGGACAACATGGCGCTAGTGTATTTAAAAACTAATAGTGTTGAATGTGCAAATATAATTGAAAAAAAATTAGGCCGTGCAACTATAACCACAAATTCATTGAGTATGAGTACAGATCCTTTTAAAATTGGTGCTAATGAAACTAAATCATTAATGGGTAAAGAATTATTAACAGCCAATGAAATTATATCGTTGAAGTATAAAACCATTATTTTTCCTACTTTTGGTAATCCAATTTTCAGAGATACATATATGTATGGTGATATATATCCAAAGTATAACAATTATCCATTATATGAAAGAAATACAAAAATTTTGAAAAGAATGACGGAAAACTATTATACAGTAGAAAAATTGAAAGAATTATATAATAAAAGGAGTACAAATGATTCTGATAAATTAACTCAGCAGATAGCTTTATCATATAAAAGGAATACAGACAATAAAATCAAAAAAATTATTAAAGATTCTACTAAAGAACATTTTGCCGAGGAGAAGTTAGTTATTTTTTTACAAGAAATAAGACAAATGTTTATTAATAAAATTGTGAATGAAACAAAAAGTGATTCAGGAGTGTATTCATTTGAAATAGCTACTTTGCTAAATAAAAGAGATATAGATATAATAAAAAAGTTATCAAATAATAATATGATTTTAGAAATAGCAAGTAATTATAAAATAAAAAAACAGTAATATCATTTTGGAATAATTATTTAGAAATAGAAAGGTAATAAAGTAATGAGAAAAATAGGAATAGTAATTATTGTTTTTTCAATAGCAATGTTATCGTTTTTTATTGTATATAATGTAGTATTAAAAGAAAGAACAATAAAAGATGTTAATCAATACATTGAAGAAACGAGCGTCCAAGAAAAAACTTCTTTAGAAAATTTTGTACAAGAGGAAAAGACAGAAGAAAAAAAAGTTATCAATTATACTTCTGTTTTAGAAATACCGAGCATCGATTTGAAACAAGGATTAGTGGATAGCACTAAAAATTTTAATTCGATTAATTATTCAGTAAGCATAGACAAGAATAGTATATATCCAAATCAAAATGGGAATTTTATTTTGTATTCACATTCCGGCAATAGTAATATTGCTTTTTTTAATAAATTACATAAGATCAATTTAGGCGATGAAATATATATTTATTATAATGGTATAAAATATGTTTATAAAGTTGTAAATAAATATGATATTGAAAAGACAGGAAAAGCAAATGTACTTATAACAGATACTGATAAATATATAACTTTAATAACATGTAATCAACATAAAAAAGACAAGCAAATTGTAATTATAGGAAAGATTAAATCAGAATTAGCATATTAATTAGGGAGATGAAGAAGGAATTATGTTATTAGTACAATCATAGTTTTAAGTATAAAAAGGGGGTTTATATGAAATACGAAATAGAGGTAGTAAATGAAATTATTACTGATGCAAAGAATGAGGAAGAATTTATAACTGCATTCAATCAAAAATTGGCAGCACTAATTTTACATTATGAAATAAAATCAATATTGAGGTGCTGTAATAATGCATAACACATGTTATAATGGTTATGTATTAAAAGGCCTTCAACATTAGGAGAGGATAAATAATGTTGGAGAATATAAAGGAGTGTGAAGTTTCTAATAGTAATACTATTCTAATAAATGATTATAATATAAGTTCGACAACTATAGAAGAATATACAGATACAGTTGAGTTTAGAAAAATTAAAGAATTAATATACGAAGATAATCTAATATATGTAACAGAATACATAAGAGAATTATTAAACATTAAAAAAGAAAATGAGAAAAATTGTTTTAAATATTTAAAACAAAAATTAGGTTATAATTCTGATGGTAAAAGAGTTATTATATATGTAAGATTATCTGTTGAAGATTTAGAGAAAACTGAAGGTAATGTTAGTAAAAGTATTTTAAATCAATTATTAATGCTATTAACTTATTGTGTTAAAAGAGAGTTAGAAGTCGTAGGAATTTTTTACGAAGAAGATATGAGTGGAGCAGATGGCGACAGAGTTGAGTGGAATAAATCTTTATTGTTTTGCGAATTAGGAAATGCTGACATTTATATATGTAAGACACAAGCTAGATTTGCTAGAAGTATTGAATTTGTTGATAAATATCTACACAAAAAATTTATTGAATGGAATATAAGATTTTTAAGTATTGTAGATAATATTGATACAAATAATAAGGGTAGTAAGAAATCCAGCCAAATAACAGCAATGACTGATGAATGGAAGGTTGAAGAACAATCTGTAAATACTAAAAAAACATTGAGAGCAAAAAATGATGCTGGACAATGGACTGGATCATTTGCACCATACGGATATATAGAAGATCCCAAAGACATGTATCATATTGTTATAGATGAGCCTGCTGCTAAAGTTGTACGTGAAATTTATGAATTATATGCAAGTGGAAAAGGGTATCAGGAAATCTGTAGAACACTTAACGAAAAGAATATCCCGACACCTAGTAAATACAAAAAACTTCAAGGTTCAAATTATTATTGCCCTAGTGCTCCTAATGGAGCTCAGTATTGGAATACTGATACTATAAGAAAAATTCTTATGGACGAAACTTATGATGGTTTATTAATACAACATAGGACTGAAAGAATTGCGTATAACGTAAAAGGTTTCAAAAAGATTCCAAAAAATGAACAGAGTATTATTGCTTGTTCACACGATAAAATAGTTGATACAGCAATATCTAAAATAGTGAGGCAAAAATTTAAAGAAAGAAAAGACAAACAAAAACTTGATGAAGCAAGATCTGAATCTCGTATTTTATTAGAGGCGATTGAAAAATCATTAGAAGATTATAAAAAGATTGATAAACACAAATTAGAACAAGTAATAGTACTAACTAATAAATTGAAAGAATCATTATTAACAACTGATACTAATAAAATAATAGAAAATTTTAATGAATTGAGAGAATTTTCTGTAACATTAAATAATGGTGTATTTTCAAAAATACAGGATAACATTCAAGTTCTAACTACAACAAACACAAGATCCCGCCCTTCTAAAAATGGAGAAGTACATATATTTAGTCAAAAGGTATATTGTAAATGTTGTGGAAAGGTTTTTCAAAAAAATAATTTTAAATCTGGTCCACGTAAAAATCCTACAAAAAAAGAATATCTACGTTGTAAGACAAGAAAAGCAATAGGATCGATTGCATGTGTAAACAATAATTCAATTCGATATGAAGTTTTGGAAGAAATAGTATTGAAAGAAATAAATAATCAAATAGAAAAGTATTATAATCAAGCTAAATTAGAAAAAAGTTATTATGAAAAGAAAGTTCACATAAATTATCAGAATGATGTAGATGCTTTAATAAAAGAAATAAATATTCTTGAAAAAAAAGTGAAAGAAAATCAAGAAAAATTTTCAATGATGTATGATGATAAAGCAAAAGGTATAATTACTTCTGAAGAATTTATAATATTAAAAAATAAGAATCAATCAGATACAGAAAAATGTAATAAAAGAATAAAAGAAATTAATTTAGAAATAACTGATTTGCAAAAAAAAGAGCAAACAGAGCTAGAAGAAAAAGTAATATTTGAAAAGTACAAAAATTTTAAAAAATTAGATAAACTAATAATTGATACATTTATATCAAAAATCTTAATCGGAAAGATTGATCCTGAGACTAAAAAAAGGGAAATTAGAATAATTTGGAATATAAATGTATGATTGGGTATAAGAGTATCTTGCACATGGTGGAACAGATCCCGGAGCTAGCGGAAATGGAATAGTTGAAAAAGATTTAAATCTTCTTATAAGCAATTATATGTATAATAGACTTAAAGCGCTGGGTGTTCCTGTTAAGATGACAAGAACAACAGATGAAACTTTAGATCAAAATTCCAGAGTGAATCGAATATTAGGTGCTTACGGAAATGAAAACGATGTTCTTGTAATATCTAATCATATAAATGCAGGAGGTG
>CAZPDS010000101.1:0-7855 GCA_964585485.1 uncultured Bacteroidales bacterium | reverse complement strand
GTGTATCCACCTGCTTGCTATACATCGCCAGTGGAATTTTATTGGGGGCAGCCCTGGGCGGGATGATACCCAAAGCAATTATGCTTTCCGATCCTTTCACAGTTTTGAGTTTGGTCTTATTGGGCATCGTTTTATTGTTTATTCTTGAAAAAGTTGTGCTGTGGCGAAATTGCGGAAATCAAGATTGTGAAAGGCACACGCAGGCCTCTACGCCCGTAACGCTCGCGGGCGATGCGCTCCATCATATTATCGACGGGGTGGTGATTACCTCTTCTTTCCTGGTTTCGCTGGAAGTGGGGATTATGGTATGTTTCTCAATAGCACTCCATGAAATTCCTAAATCATTGGGCGATCTTAGCATTCTAATTAAGAACGGGCAGACGCGAAAACAAGCGTTTTGGAACAAAGCAGCCACGGTGAGTACGGCTCCTATCTTCGGCGTTTTGGCTTATTATCTTTCCCACGCCCTGATGACCATCATTCCTTATGTGCTGGCCCTTTCCGCAGCCAGCTTTTTGTACCTGGCCCTGGCCCAACTCATCCCCAGTATGCATCGCAAAACAAGCCTAAAAGATTCTATCCTTCAAATCGTATTTTTCATTCTTGGAATTGGCATCATCTATTCCAGTTTTTATTTTAACTAATTGGCCTCATGAGTAAAATAACAATCGCTGTTGCAAGCGGAAAAGGAGGAACAGGAAAAACACTGTTTTCAACCAACTTATTGTCTATTCTGCAGCAACAGGGGAAGAACATCTGCCTGGTGGATTGTGATGCCGAAGAGCCCAACGCCCTGGGTTTTTTAAACGGAAATTTGCTATCCTCCACCGAAGTCTTCCAAAAAGTTCCCGTTATCAACGAAGATCGATGCACCTATTGTGGAAAATGTCACGAATACTGCAGTTACAACGCCTTATTTGTCGTTCCGCCCATGCGCATTATTCGGGTTCTGGAGGATCTTTGTCATGGGTGCGGAGCATGCATGCTTGCCTGTGATTTCGATGCCATTCGCGAAAAAAAGGTGCCGCTGGGCACGGTGCGGACTTATGAACTTGAGGAACAATGCGCGCTTATTGAAAGCCGAATGAACGTTGGGGTGTACTCTCCCGTTTCCATTATCAAAGAAGCCATTCGTAAAGCCGGCGCATGGGACATTGTCCTCCTCGACTCACCACCGGGGACATCCTGCCCTTTCATTCAAACCGTAGCTCAAGCCGATTTCGTCATCCTCATAACGGAGCCAACCCCTTTTGGATTAAGCGATTTAAAGCAGTCCGTCGACACCTTAAAATCGATGTATAAACCGTATAGCGTTGTGATAAACCGGGCCGGGATGGGCGATGATGCCATTTATCAGTACCTCACGGAGGAAAACATACCCTTACTATTGGAAATCCCTTTTGATAAAGAAATTGCACGATACTATTCAAACGGAATTTTATTTACGCAACACCTGACAAGCTGGGCACAACGCTTCAGCGAGGCGGTTCAACCTATCTTCGAAAACTATGGAAATTGCGATCATCAGCGGTAAAGGCGGGACCGGGAAAAGCAGCATCAGTGCGGCCTTCGCGACCTTATCAAAAAAGCTAGTCCTGGCGGATTGTGATGTAGACGCGGCTAACCTCTATCTCCTCTTTCATCCCACACATGAAGAAGAGCAAATATATATCGGGGGTCAAAAAGCCAACATCAATCAGGCACAATGCTCTGTTTGCCGCCTTTGTATGCAACATTGCCAATTTGACGCTATTCATGAACAGGACGGTCGCCTCTACATCTCTGAAACAGCCTGCGATGGATGTAAATTGTGCGCCCGCCTTTGTCCGAACCAGGCCATTTCACTAATCGAGAATGACAAGAGCCGCCTGTATTCCGGCTCCTTTCGGCACGGTAAAATGGTTTATGGCCGGCTTGCTCCGGGAGAAGAAAACTCCGGGAAACTGGTCAGCATGGTCCGCGAAAAAACACGACAAATCGCAAAGGCTGAAAATCTTGAAATCATCCTTCTTGATGGCCCTCCCGGCATTGGCTGCCCGGTTATTTCCACCATTACAGGCGTCACCCATGTGGTTATCGTAACTGAACCCTCGATTTCAGGACTTCATGATTTAAAAAGAACCGTTGAAATTTGCCTACGCTTCCACTTAAATACGTTCGTAATCATCAATAAATACGATTTGAATCCCGAGATGTCACAACAAATTCAACAATACTGCCGTGAAACAAGGATCAAGATGGCTGGCCAAATCCGTTTTGACCCGCTGCTTGTCGACGCCATGGTTCATTGTCAAAGCATTGTGGAATATGCTCCAGGCGCCCAGGTTACAGCCGAAATCCAATCCTCCTTCTTCAATGTTCTTCACGGGAACGAATACGGATTCCCTGTTTTTGAAAAGACGAATGCCCCGGCACACTAGACTCCGCTTGGTTTAGGCTACGTATATCGAAACAAAGCGCTATCAGCGCCACGGGTCAAAATAGGCCTTAACAGAAGGCGTAGCTTTGCATAATCAAGTGTTGCTTCACAGAGCTTGACCGTACACCACTGAATTTTTATTTATTTTTGCCTGACTCAAGCCGACCCAATGCCAGCAACGCTACGGTGGATTTTCTTAATGTTGTTTGCCGTAACAGGTGAATGGGGGTACTCTCAGGTGCTGTTACCAGAGGAACACACCAACCACCTAACCTGGATTCGTGCCTGCGGACACCAACTCCCGCGAGCCCACGAAGCGATCCGTCCTTACCTGACACAGAGCCCTGATGAAATCCGCATTCTGGATTCATTGAAAACGGAAGGTTGCCGGCTCCCTTCGGTAAAAAAATCCTGGCTCTACCGTAAAGTTTTCCAGGAGCACTTCCTCAAGGTTGATTCCTCCGCCTTCAGCATCGCGGTAGATCCCTTGCTTGACCTGCAAGCCGGTTACGATGCGGGCAATGCTGGATTCGTGTACCGCAACAGCCGCGGGGTGCAGATCCAGGGCCACCTGAAAAACAAGCTCGCCTTTTACACCGCCTACCTGGAAAGCCAGGCGCGCTTTCCCTCGTGGATCAACACTTTCATCAAAAATTATGAAGTAGTGCCCGGCAACAACCGCGTCAAAGATTTTAAAGATAAGGCCTACGATTACGGCGCGGCCACCGCCAACCTCTCCTACTCCCCCTGGCGCTTTCTAAACGTTCAACTGGGGTACGGAAAAAATATGTTTGGTTACGGATATCGCTCCCTCCTGCTATCCGACAACGCCTTTCAGTACCCCTTTCTGAAAGTAACCACCCGACTGGGGCGCCTCGAGTATGTCAATCTGGTAACTTCCTTTCAAAATCTCGACAGCGACAGCCTCCTGAATGCACCCTACATCTGGTATCACGGTTACCAGAAAAAAGGCGGCACCTTCAATTACCTCAGCGTGCATCTTACCGAATGGCTTGACGCGGGCCTGTTTGAAGGCATTCTCTGGACATCGCGCGGACTCCGGGAGGGAGGATTCAACATCAATCAGTACCTGCCGGTAATTTTCGTGAACACATTACGCTATGGGCTTTTCGGCGAAAACAATGCAGTGATTGGAGCCGATGTTCAGGCCCGTTTGCTAAAAAATCTGCGGCTATACGGACAATTTGCATTGGATGATCTGCATGTGAAAAAACCTGTTTCCGGCAGCGCTTATCAGAAAACCAAGATCGGGTATCAGCTCGGGCTGAAATATTTTGACGTGGCCGGCATCCGCAACCTTCACCTGCAGGCCGAATACAACGAAGTGCGACCCTACACGTACGGTCATCCGAATGTGCTGCAAAGTTACACGCACTACAACCAGGCGCTGGCTCATCCGCTGGGCGGCAACTTCAGAGAGGTCCTTGGGTTTCTAAACTACCGGTACCGGCGCTGGCAAACCTCCCTGCAATATATGCACGCCGTCAGTGGCGCGGATTCAGCAGGGACACACTGGGGCTCCAACATTTTTTATCCCGACACTTACGCGAGCAACGGTTACAATTCGGCAGGAAACGAAATTCTGCAAGGCCAGCGGTGCGTCCGTAACCTGGCCGTGCTCAGGATTTCCTGGCTCGCGAACCCGACTTACAACCTCTGCATAGAGGCGGATGTGACGTACCGGCATTTAAACACCGCCGGAGTAAAGACCCAAAACCTCTGCTTTTCCCTGGGGCTGAAGACACGATTGTTTAACCAATACACGGACTTCTGACATGAAAACTTTCGGCGGAACGCGTTTTGACAAGCACCCCGGAGTTTCCCGGCGATGGGCCGGAATCTTTTTCCTCCTCATTGTTGGCGCCCTCACCCCCCTGCAAGCACTTGCGCAACAAAGCCACTACAGCGGCTTTGACGACATGCTGTACCAGCAACGAAAAGTCCTTCAGCTTAACAATCAACAACGGCACAGTGCCATTCTGCCGCTGATGAACAAAGAACGGCTGCCGATCACACCCACCGACAGCCTTAGGGAAGCCCGGCTGACCTCCGCCGGTCCGTTGGCCGGATTCTACAAATGGAACCCTTTGTCCTTCGGGCGGAATCGCTATAAACTTCGCCTGGCACCGATGCTCGATGTGGCGGCCAATATGGAAACAAATTCGCCACGCTTTTCCGGAGGAGGTGCGCTGGGGCTGAACCTGCACGCGGACCTCGGGAAACGCTTTGCCATCGGCGGTTATGGAAGAATCAGCCAATACTCCTTTCCCCGCTATATGGAGGACTACCTCGCCGAGCGCCGCGTAGTACCGGGCTGCGGCTATGCACTGCCCTCGGCCCTGGGCGGACATTATTTCCTGGATGGCGAAGCCTACCTGAACTATGAATTTTTACGCTACATCAACCTTGAAGTCGGCATGGGACGGCACTTCTGGGGCGATGGTTACCGCAGCTTTTTCCTTTCAGATCAGTCGTTTTCGTACCCTTATTTTAAAATCACAACATCGTTCTGGAAAATAAAATACGTGAACCTGTATGCGATGCTAAAGGACATGACCAATACGGAATCCGGCATTTGGCGGGGCATGGAAAACAAATGGGGAAGTTTTCATTTTTTAAGTTATGATGTTTCCAAACGTGTCAATATTGGTTTTTTCGAGGCCATCCTCTGGCAACATGGCGACAGCACCATGCAACGGGGCTTCGATATCAACTACCTCAACCCGCTGATTTTTTACCGCCCGGTGGAATTTTCGGTGGGAAGCCCCGACAACTCACTGCTTGGGATTAGCCTGAAAGTGAAAGTAGCCAGGAAAAACTTTTTCTACGGGCAGTTTTTGCTCGACGATATCATCTGGGGCGAATTCTCGCGGGGGAGCCTGAATCGCATCAAAAGCTGGTTCCACAAGGCCGATAGCACCGACCGCTACGGGTATTGGACCAACAAACAAGCCTGGCAATTGGGCTTCACGTCCTACGACCTGTTCAAGATCCGTAACCTCGACCTGCAACTAGAATACAACGCCGCCCGGCCCTATACCTTTTCGCACCGACGAACCATCGTCAATTACGCACATTACAATGAACCGTTGGCGCACCCCGCGGGGGCCAATTTCTGGGAAGTCACCGGCATCGTGCGGTACAGCACAGGTCGCCTGCATTTCAAGCTGCTCGGCCTTTACCGGGTAAGCGGCATGGACACGAACGGAATGCATGCCGGGCAGGACATTTTTCAGTCCACCTTCGACACCTGGTATCCGGAGCTCAACAATATTCCGGTTTCCCCATACAGCAATTCCATCGGCCAGGGCATCAAAAGCCAACTGCTCTACGGTTCGCTCAAAGCCTCCTGGCTACTTAATCCCGCCCTCAATCTCCGGGCGGAAGCCGAACTGGCATTGCGGCGTCAATCCTCGGTACTGGCCACTCAAACCCGCCTCCTGTTCTCCCTTGGCGTGAAGATGTCGTGCTACAATTACGCCGGCGACCGCTAAAAAATTATTTCTTACTTTTGTTGTTTCACCACTTATGAAAAAGATCACCTTATTCCTGCTGTCGCTACTGACGGGCGTGTTGTTATGGCTCGGCTGGCCGGCCAACGGATTCCCGGGATTGCTATTCGTTGCCCTCGTCCCCTTACTGTATGTGGAGGATTACATATATCTAAACAAACACAACTTCAGCAAAGCCAGCGTTTTTCTGTTTTCCTGGGCTGGATTTCTGACCTGGAATATTCTGACGACCTGGTGGATTTGTTACTCCACCGTATTTGGCGCCGTCATGGCCATGGTTTTCAATTCCCTCTTTATGGCCCTGGTTTTTCACTTCTACCACATGGTACGCCGCGGACTGATCAAGGGTCGCCGCGGTCATCTGGTTCTGATCTTTTTCTGGGTAACCTTTGAATACCTGCATCTCGACTGGGATCTTACCTGGTCGTGGCTGAACCTGGGCAATGGTTTCGCAAATTACCCTGCCTGGGTTCAGTGGTACGAGTACACTGGCACCTTCGGGGGCACGGTCTGGATCCTGTCCATGAACCTACTCCTCTTTATGGCCCTGAAATTCGGCTTTGGCCTGATCCGCGTGCGTCGCAAAGTGGTTCTTTTTTCGCTGGCCGCTTCCTTACTGCTATTGGTTCCTCTATGCCTGTCCCTGTCGCGCTATTACCGCTACACCGAAAAATCCGATCCTGTCAACGTGGTAGTGGTGCAACCCAATATCGATCCCTACAACGAGAAATTCGGCAGTATGACCTCACGCCAGCAGCTGGATAAGATTCTGCGGCTGGCCCGTGAAAAAATCACCTCACAAACCGATTTCGTCGTCTGCCCTGAAACCGCCATTCCCGAAGGCATCATCGAATCTGAGATCGACAGTTCCTGGAGTGTCGACAGCCTGAAAGTATTACTGCATGAGCATCCACATCTTAAGATCGTCATCGGAATTTCCTCTTTTATCATTTATGAAAAAGGAGAAGCGCTTTCAGAAACCGCACGACTGTCGAGGGATGGAGCCTATTACTACGATGTGTGCAACACGGCTATGTATTATGATACCGCCTTCCGCCCACAGTTGTACCATAAATCGAAGCTGGTGCCCGGTGTGGAGAAAATGCCCTTCCCGAAATTATTAAAGCCCCTGGAGAAATTCGCCATCGACCTGGGCGGAATGACCGGTAGTCACGCTGTACAGAAAGAACGCAGCGTTTTCAGCACACCCGGCGGTCAAATCCGTGTGGCCCCCGTCATTTGCTATGAATCCATTTACGGCGACTTCCTGTCGACCTACATCCGAAACGGGGCCAACCTTATCTTCATCATTACCAACGACGGCTGGTGGGACAATAGCCCGGGCCACCGTCAGCATCTGCAATACGCCCGTTTACGCGCCATCGAAAACCGCCGCAGCATCGCCCGCTCAGCCAATACCGGCATTTCCTGCTATATCAACCAACGGGGAGATTTACTCGACTGCACGGCGTACTGGGAAGATGCCGTATTGTCGCGCACTATTAATGCAAATGAAAAGCTGACCTTTTACAGCCGTTTTGGCGATTACATCGGCCGCTTCGCCCAATGGATCACCTATTCCCTGCTTCTTATCCATTTGCTAATGTTGATTCTCAATATGCGCTTCCGCATTGGGAAAAAGAAAAAGCCATCCTAAAAATCAGGATGGCTTTAGCTTTCGGTTGATTTCCTTATCGGATATTAGCAATTTTGGTGATGAACTCCTGATCGCCTACTTCCACTTTGCAGTAATACACGCCGGCCTCCGCGGTGCTTAGATCCACGTGCAGGCTTCCACTCACTTCACTGAACATCGCCACCACCCGACCCGTTACGTCGGTGACAGTAACTTTGTCGGCCTTCATGCTTCCCAAATCGAGGGTGAATTCGCCCCTGGCGGGAT
>CAZPDS010000100.1:321-7880 GCA_964585485.1 uncultured Bacteroidales bacterium | reverse complement strand
AAACAGAATTTATGATGGCGATTATGATATTCGCAAAAAGAATGTATATGGATACAAAGCTTGCGTTAAACCCAAACCGATTGGTTTCTTATTTAGAAAAACCGGCTGCTGAATTTACCAAAGCCGACATTATCAAATTCATCCAGGGCAACGGAATCCAAATGATCAACTTCCGTTACGTGGCCTGCGACGGCCGCCTGAAGGCACTGAATTTCGCCATCAACAACCTGAAACACCTCGACGACATTCTCTCGGGTGGCGAACGCGTAGACGGCTCGAGTCTGTTTTCTCACATCGAAGCCGGCTCCAGCGACCTCTACGTCGTGCCCCGTTTTAAGACCGCTTTCGTGAACCCCTTCACGGAAATCCCCACCCTCGACATCATGTGCTCGTATTTCAACAAAGACGGACAGCCTCTCGCTTCGGCCCCGCAGAACATCTTGCACAAAGCCGCCGAATCGCTGACCAGCGCCACCGGCCTCACCATGGAAGCCATGGGCGAATTGGAATACTACGTCATCTCCGAAAAGGATGATCTCTTCCTGGCAACCGACCAGCGCGGATATCACGAATCCTCCCCTTTTACCAAGTGGGAAGACTTCCGCTCGGCCGCTATGCTCGCCATCGCCCAGTGCGGCGGCAACATGAAGTACGGCCACTCCGAAGTGGGGAATTTCACCATCGGCAACATGGTGTACGAACAAAACGAAATTGAATTTACCCCGACCAACATCGAAGACGCGGCCGACCAACTGGTGCTGGCCAAGTGGATCCTTCGCACCATGGCGTATCAGTACGGCATCACGCTGACCTTCGCCCCCAAAATCACCGTGGGCAAAGCCGGCAGCGGCATGCATGTGCACATGCGCCTGATGAAGGACGGCAAGAGCGTGATGACCGAAAACGGCAAACTCAGCGACACCGCCCGCCGCGCCATCGCCGGCTTAATGACCCTGGCACCCTCGCTCACGGCCTTTGGCAATACCAACCCCACCTCCTACTTCCGGCTCGTACCGCATCAGGAAGCCCCCACCAACGTCTGCTGGGGCGACCGCAACCGCTCCGTGCTGGTACGTGTACCCCTCGGCTGGTGCGGCGCAACCAATATGTGCCAGCTCGCGAACCCGCAAGAACCCGACTTCAAGGCCGACTTCAGCGATCGCCAGACCATGGAGTTCCGCGCACCCGACGGCTCCGCCGACATCTACCTGCTGATGGCCGGCCTTACCGTGGCCGCCCGCACCGGACTTGAGATGGACGATGCCCTGAAGATCGCCGAAAAAACCTACGTCGACGTGAACATCTTCCACGACGAGCACAAAGAACGCGTGAAAGACCTGGCACAGCTTCCGGCTTCCTGTGTGGACTCAGCGGATTGCCTCGCAAAACAGGCCGACTACTTCAAGAAATACGAGGTGTTCTCACAAGCCGCCATCGACGGACTCGTGGCCGATCTGCGCAAGCACGACGACCAGAAACTGCGCAGCAAAATTGCCAACAACGAAGACGAAATCCTCAAGCTGGTGAACCGCTATTTCCATTGCGGCTAAGCGTTGTGGATGCTTGCAAAATAAAAGGACCGGCTTCTATCAGGAGCCGGTCCTTTTTAATGATGGTGCTCAGTAGGTTGGTTCCTCGAGTTCGCGGCCGTAGTAAATATTCAGGTAATTCTGGTAGCGCAGCGGGTGCACGGCACCACGCTCCACCCCATCAATCACGGCGCAGCCGGGCTCATCGGTATGGGTGCAGTTGTGAAAGCGGCATTGGGGCAGCAGGGCAAACATTTCGGGGAAGTAATGCGTGAGCTCCTCGCGGTAAAAATCAACCAGGCCCAGCTCCTTGATGCCCGGGGTGTCGATCAGATAACCGCCCTCGCGCAATGGATGCATCTCCGCGAAAGTGGTGGTGTGCTTGCCCTTCATGCTAAAATTCGACAGATCGTCGGTGCGCAAGGCCAGGCCCGGCTCGATGGCGTTGGCAAGGGCCGATTTTCCCACGCCCGAATGGCCCGAGAACAGCGTAGTCTTCCCCCTCAGCAAGACTTTCAATTCCGCCACCCCGGCGCCGGTCAGCGCCGAAACCTGCAGGCAGGGATAACCGATGGCTTCATACATGGCCACATGCTCGTTTACGCTTTGCGCGATATCCGCATCGTACAGATCGCTCTTATTAAAAACGAGGCGCACCGGAATCTTATACGCCTCCGCGGTCACCAGAAAGCGGTCGATGAAACCTGTTGAGGTGCGTGGATAGGCCATCGTAACCACCAATACCGCCTGATCCATATTGGCCGCGATGATGTGGACAACTTTGGATAATTTGGTTGACTTGCGGATGATGTAATTGCGCCGCTCGTAAATCCTGGTGATCACGTGATCGCCGTCCTGCTCTGCCAGTTGCACCTCCACCGCATCGCCTACAGCCACCGGGTTGGTGGCTTTCAGTCCGCGGATGCGGAACACCCCTTTCAGGCGGCATTCCAGCTTCCGCCCGTCATCGGTGATGACGTTGTACGAACTACCTACGGATTTTAAGACCAGTGCCTTCAAAATATCAGGGAATAAGGGACAAAGATAGGTAAAGTCACCACAATGCCGACCGCCTCCGGCCCTTGGATTTTGCGCTGAAATTTCGTATCTTTGTTATTCATATTTATGCCGATAACCTTATTGCCATGAAAATACTGCTACGTACCGCTTTTCTGGCTTTGCTGTTCATGATGGGCACGCAGGCCGCCCGCGCGCAATGCGCCCCCGACCCCACGATTACCGACCCCGAGGGCAACGGTGAAATGGTACCCGATACCCTGGAAGCCTGGGAAGGTCAGGCCGCCAACATCAACCTCACGCTGATCTGCCCCACTAGCATTACCTACAACAGCAACACCATCCCCATCCACCATATCACCATCAAAAGCATCGGCAACAAGCCCGCCTGGATGAACTACTACTGCCATCAAACCAGTTGCGAATACGCCGCCGGCGCCCTTGATTGTGCCCAGGTCATGGGCACACCGCCCGCCGGCTCCGCCGGCACCATCGCCATGACCGTGCTGGTGGATGTTTACATGGACTACGGCGGCAGCCCCATACTCCTGGTCTCCGATTACGACTCCGGCATGCCCCTGGTTTTAATCGTGCACCCCGCCGCGAATGTCAACGAAATCGGCCACACCGGCTTTGGCGTCATCCCCGCGCAACCCAACCCCTTTAGCAACCAAACCCGTATTGGTGCCTACACCAGCGAAACACGCAGCGTTTCCCTCACCGTAGTCGACATGGTGGGCAACATCGTACACACCGAAAACATGATCACCAACCCCGGCGATAACTTCTTTAGCTTCTCCGGCAACAACCTCCGCGACGGCCTGTATTTCTGCACCATCCAGGACGACCGCGGCCACATCGCCACCCGCAAACTCATGAAACAATAGTAAGGGCGACCCTTGCGGTCGCCCCGCTCTTGCGGTCGCCCCACCCTTGCGGTCGCCCCTCCCTTGCGGTCGCCCCGCCCTTGCGGTCGCCCCACTCTTGCGGTCGCCCCTCCCTTGCGGTCGCCCCGCTCTTGCGGTCGCCCCGCTCTTGCGGTCGCCCCGCTCTTGCGGTCGCCCCACAAAAAAGGCGGCCCTCGGCCGCCTTTCCATACAAGGGCGATCGCGAGGATCGCCCCACCAAATTAGAAGTTCACCTTGAATTCGACGCGACGGTTTTCGGCACGGCCGGCGGGTGTGGCGTTGTCGGCCTTGGGTGACGTTTCGCCGTATCCTGTCGCCACCATGCGTTTGGCATCAATGCCCTTGTTGGCTAAATACGCCTTCACCGCGTTGGCGCGGTTCTGCGATAAGGTCATGTTCTTGCCGTCATCACCCACATTGTCGGTGTGACCGTTGATCTCCAACTGATACTCCGGATTGTCGCTCATTACCTTCACCACCTTGTCGAGAATGGGATACGATACCGTCTTAATGATGTCCTTGCCCGTCTCAAACTTAATCCCCGTCAAAGCCTGGCGGAAAATCTCGATGGTTTCTTTTTTGACTTCGGGACATCCTTTGTTTTCCTTGATCCCCGGCACGTTCGGACACTTGTCGTCGATGTCGGCCACGCCGTCGTTGTCTTTATCCGGACAGCCTTTCAAAGCTGCCGTACCTGCCTGGGTCGGACATTTGTCTTCGCTGTCCTGGATACCATCGTTGTCGCTGTCGGGACATCCCGCGAAAGCGGCAATACCCTTTTGATTTGGACACTTATCTTCGCTGTCGGCAATGCCGTCACCATCGCTGTCGGGACAGCCCGCGAAAGCGCTGAGACCCGCCACCGTCGGGCATTTGTCGTCGGAATCGGCAATGCCGTCATTGTCGGTATCCGGGCAACCGTTAAAGCGGGCGATGCCCTTATCGTTCGGACATTTGTCGAGGTAATCGGCCACGCCGTCACCGTCGCTGTCGGCCGGACAGCCTGTTGCGTCAACCTTCACATTGGCGGGGGTTCCCGGACATTTGTCGTTTTTATCTTTCACACCGTCGCCGTCTTCATCACAGCAGAACTTCGGGGCCTGCCATTTGTCCCAATCAAAACCATAGACCACGGAACCCGTGACGGACGCCAGTTTGTCATTGTACTTAGTGATGCCATTGATAGCATCAAGGTTATCCGTGAACGCATTGTAAAGATCCACTTCCGCTTCCAGGCGCAGGTTCTTGCCGCAGAAATCGTAGCAAAGTCCAAAGCCGTAAGGC
This sequence comes from uncultured Bacteroidales bacterium, assembly GCA_964585485.1. Taxonomy (GTDB): domain Bacteria; phylum Bacteroidota; class Bacteroidia; order Bacteroidales; family CAIWKO01; genus CALGYY01. Next base: position 3,142 of record CAZPDS010000100.1, on the reverse strand, counting down.
ACGACGGTGGCCTGTCGGCGCTTGTCTTTGGTGGTATTGTCGGCCAGGTAGCCCGTGGAACTGAGCAGTTCATCGCTACTGTTGCGGTACACTTTGGCGCGGTAGTACATGGGGCCGGCTCCCACGCGTCCGAAGAAGCTGAAGGGGAAATCACGTGTGCCTTTGAAAAGTTTCAGTGGGTCCAGGCGGGCGTTCAGGGTAAGCATCCAGTAATTACCCGAGAAGCGACGGTCATACGTGTTGTCGGCCGCATCCAGCAATTTGGTGCCAGAGTGCAGTCCCTGGGCGTATTCCACATTAAAGTCCAGGGCCGGGACGATTTTTTTACCCAGACGAAACTGAGTAATCCAGTGGTATTCGTTGGTGCCTGATTTCAGGGTAAAACCAGGAACGGGGGCAATGTCGCCCAAAAATATGGAGGTACCAGCGCCGGCGCTGATAAACCAGGCTTCTTTAAAGGAATAGGCATTCTGTGCCCCGGCTTCCAGCGCGAGGAACAAACTTACAAAAAGTAAAATCTTCTTCATAAACAGAAATTTTAAGTTACAAAATTAAGTATTATTTCGTAATCGGAAGTTGATAAAAGGCAATTTATAGGTGCTTTTTCGACAAAATGTGATCAAAAATGGACATAATTACGTATTGGACTATGTATAATAACTGTTGCCTGGTCCCGAAACGGCAATCCCTGGCAGTGACCTTCTCCTCTTCTCCACTTCTCCTCTTCTCAACGTATCATTCTTCACTAAAAAAATACGTTACACAGAGTTTCACAGTTTATACGGAGTTTCACAGAGTAAAGCACTGCAACCCGCTAAGAGCGCCATTATTCCCTATTCCCTATTCCCTATTCCCTGCCTTCTAAAACAGCTTCGTGCGCAGCGAAAGATAAACGTGGCTTCCGTGCTCCGTGCCCGCGTCGCTGAGGAGCCAGCGCTCGGTGAGGCCGAGGGCGATGTTGAGGCGGGTGGCGGGATTGATGAGGTAACTCACGCTGGCATCGCCGGTGTAGATGTGGGTTTCGAGACCCTGGCCTACGTAGTTGCCGTATTCAAAGGGCCGGTTGGTGTAAGGTGCGAAGATGTCGCTGCCGTAGTTGAGGCCCGCGGTGTCGCTACCGGTGCGGGCGTAGGTGAAGCCCAGCTCCGCGAAGAAACGCTGGTAATGGTAGTTGAGACGCGTGAGCGATTCCAGGAAGTTGGCGCCCAGCGGGTGCGCCAGAGGCTCGTTGTAGTGCCCGTAACAAAGGTCGCTGGCGCGACTGGTGTAAGTGTAGGGCCGCACAAAGTTGAACTCGCTCTGCAGGGAAAGGTTCTTCAGGCCCGCCAACTCGTAGGTGCGGAAGCCAAGCTGGAAGCCAAGCTTATTCCCCCACCAACCCTCGCCGCTGAAAATCTCGTGCACCTTGATCTCATCAAGAACAAACTGCCCGTACAGCGTGGTGTGTTTGCGCACGCGCATACTCGCGTTGAGGCCCACCAGCACGTTGTCGGGGGAACCCTGGGAAAATTCCACGGGACGGAAAAAGATAATTGGACTGAGGTAGTTCAAATCAAAGCCACGGAAACCCGTGCTGTCGGAGGCGCGCCAGATCACGGCTTCGAAGAGGCCCAGCTTCAACCGCTTGTTCACCGCGTAGCTAAGGTAATGGAAGGTGCCGTACTTTTTCTTAAAGCCGGTGTTGGCGCCGTGCGGCAGCTTCAGGTCCATAAACTGCGCGTAGGTGATCAAATATTGCAAGCGCCAGACCTTCGCGGAAACCCGCAGGTAGGGATAATTGAAGCTTTGGTCGGAGAGCAGCAGCGAGCGATACCCGTCGCCGACGAACTGCTTGCCGTGCCCCAACTGCAGATTTACGTAGGGCGAGGGCGTGTAGGAGATCAGGCCCGAAGCCCAGGCCCAGTCGAAACCGCCATCGCCAAAACCGCGCGCCAGGCCCTGTCCGGGCACCACCCGCGTGGACTGGATGTAGTCGCGCTCCCAATTGACAAAGGCCCCCTGGTTTTCGTAATAGGTGCTGAAGAACGAAAACTTCTTCCCGATGTTGCCCTGCAATTGCAGTCCGCGGCTGTTCATAAACCGCCGGTTCTGCGCAATAGCCATGTCTTTGCCCAGGGCAAATTCCCCCACCGGATCCACCTGCAGCAAAAAATTTTTCGTACGGACATCCACGAAATGCTCGTTGAAGGCCTTACGGAACAGCCAGTTCGGGAATTTTCTTTTTCCCCGTTCCCGGAAATAATACAGGCGCTGCAGCGAATCCGGGTCTACGGCTACGCGTACCTCCGACTCCAGCCAGGGGCGCAAGGCGGTGTGAAAGGCCGAATCTGTTTCGTACAAGGATTGCTCAAGCTCCGGCGCCAGGGAGCGACTGAGCGACAGTGGCAATTGCTGCGCCCCCGCGAGGGCCGGCAGCAACAGCAAGAAGAATATGATAATGAATTTTCGCATAGTGTGATATTAGTGAAAATGAAACCGCCCCCTTCGACTTCGCTCAGGGACCGGGTTCAGGATGACGCTCTGAACTGGGGGCGCTACAAACTTGAGATTTACTCTGTGAGACTCCTTTTTTACTCTGTGTAACTCTGTGTAACGTATTTTTTTTAATTTGAAAAAGTTGGACTGATTTCAGGATGACGCTCCGGGTTATGTGTACTACAAACTTGAGATCCTGAAACAAGTTCAGGATGACCGGGTAGTTATGGTTGTGCAAAACATTTAAACGAAGTTCAGGATGAAGCTCCGGGCAAAGGGTACTACCAACCGGAGATCCTGAAACAAGTTCAGGATGACCGGGTAGTTATGGTTGTGCAAAACATTT
>CAZPDS010000100.1:0-221 GCA_964585485.1 uncultured Bacteroidales bacterium | reverse complement strand
AAACGAAGTTCAGGATGAAGCTCCGGGTGAGGGGTTCTGCCTAAATTGACACATCGTTCCGGCTGACACGCTGAGCGAAGCCTTCCCTATTCCCTATTCCCTATTCCCTGGTTTTTCCAATCCTTCTTCGCACCCTCCGCCGTCCACGCCGTACCCAACGGGTGAGGGGCAGCAGGTAGAGCGCGGTGGCGGTAAGCACCAGCACCAGCGTTAGCCACAGC
>CAZPDS010000099.1:0-8028 GCA_964585485.1 uncultured Bacteroidales bacterium | reverse complement strand
GCCTGCGCCCTGCAGGAAACAAACGGCGCGTCGTGCGCCGGGGAAAATCACGGGAATGGCCTTCTGTGAACGTTGCACGCCTTCGGCGTACGAACCGGCCTGCAAGCCAGCATTTGTATCCCATAAATGGCGTAGTTGTGATCCGAAAATTTGTGGATGGTAAAATCGCTACAAAGCCTGCACTACGGCTTGCGCATAGCGTGTGCGTGGGCCCGTCAAAACCGCGGGGCAGCGCTGGCGTGAATCAAAAAGGCGGTGCAAATCAGCAAAGGCAGCCCGGAAACAGCCTTATCGTTTCCGGGCTGTTTGCCTGAAATATCCGGCAGTGCGTTAATAAGTACCAATGCGATAAAACGCATTTTTTCGATGCTAAAATCCCCATGGATATTTCAGGCACCCCTTTGCATGATTTGCCCGCGTTTTTGAGAGCGCGCGGGCCAGCGTAGGTTTTGAATGATTTTTTGGTTACTTTTTGATTAAGCAAAAAGTAACAGTAAAAGAAAATATAGCATCGGGCTTGCAGGCATGAAATTTTTGGACCACTGGCGTCCGGCGCCGTCCGGCGCATGCCTGCGCCCTGCAGGAAACAAACGGCGCATCGTGCGACGTAGAAATCACGGGAATGGCCTTTCTATGAACGTTGCACGCCTTCGGCGTACGAACCGGCCTGCAAGCCAGCATTTGTATCCCATAAATGGCGTAGTTGTGATCCGAAAATTTGTGGCTGGTAAAATCGCTACAAAGCCTGCACTACTGCTTGCGCATAGCGTGTGCGTGGGCCCGTCAAAACCGCGGGGCAGCGAGGGTGTGAATCAAAAAGGCGGTGCAAATCAGCAAAGGCAGCCCGGAAACAACTTTATCGTGTACGGACAGTAGGTGCTTACGACCCAATCGTCCGGATAAAAAAGATCATCACAATAGTACCTGTAAGACCCAGCGCCAAAACCACAAGATCCAGGGTGGAGGAGTCGATAAAAAAGCCAACAGACAATAAAATCATGATCCACATCAGCAAGAGGGAAACAACTTTATGTTGACGGGTCATACCCCTGTTTTCCTCCCAGTTGCGAAGGATGGGCCCAAAGGTGTTGTGCGCGCGTAAGCGCAGGTGCAGGGCGGGCGAACTTTGCAGATAAAACCAGGCCGCCACTAATACAAAGGGCGTGGTCGGCCAGCCCGGCACAAACAACCCGACAATACCTGCCAGCAGCGACACACTTCCAAACAACACAAACAACCCTTTTCGAATCACCAAAGCATATTTGTGACAAAAGTATTAAAAGCCGCTGAATTGACCGCCGTTTGGCCGCTTCCTTTTATCGCCCTCCGCTCATCCCCCCTCAAAATTCGCATGCCGGATGCTAAATTTTTATTTCTTCCCTATCTTTATTTCTGGAACCCAAGACCATGACCATGGAAAATCTAATTGAACGCTACGGCTGTCTGCTGAAAGTGGAAAATCTCTGGTGCCTTGAAGAATGCGGCATTCCCAACACCTGCCTGCTGGAATCCTTTGATGTGTTTCCCGCTTACTATGGCAGCGTACCGGACGAAACGCGGCCACGCTTTGTTTACATTCTTGCCGGCGACAAGTATTCCCTCGAACAAATTTCAAGGATGGCGCAGGCAGTCCGCCATAACTTCCACGACCCCTTCGACGCCGCACTGGCCGAAATCAGCCTGCGGGGCCAGACCTGTAGCGCCGTCCGCATCACCGGCATCGAGGATTACGACCTCATTCGCCAATTGCAGGAAACCTTCCGGGATGCCGGCCTGGTCCTCAAAAAGAAAGTACATTCCATCAACAACGAGGAAGCCATCATTAAGATCCGCAAGTTTTTTACCCTGGTTCCCTTGCCGGGTGATTTGTTCATGGACGCCAAAAATGCCGACATTGGTTATTTCGCCGTCGACAGCAACCAGCCCTGGGACCATTTCGCCAGCCTTATCCGCCAGCTGCGCAACAACTGGACGGGATCGTCCTTTGATGCCGCCCAATGCTTTATCTATCAAAAAGGTGTCATCATCGACCTGGTCCGGATCTACTCCAAGGAATTAACCGCCGATATGCTGCGGCAACTGCGAAAAAAATACCTCAGCCTCGGAACATAGCACCCAGAAATTCTCCTGCTGAAGCATGGAATCAATGTTTTTTCTTCTGCTGCTTGCGTGAAATTTCAAGCCAGATCTTTTTGGGCATAACATCCAATCTTTCCCTTTTTATATCAAAAATGGAAACATATTCATTGCCAACTACATAATGCAAATCCCAATCTGTCAACTCCCTGTATAATAACAGCGTACAAATATCGGTTGGCGTGATGAGCTCTGAAACAACGTGCGAATGAACCGTTGCATTAACCTCCTCACCTGGACCTCCCTTCTTATACGGAAATGCTAACAGGGAATTGTGAAGTTTCTCCTGTGAAACATATTTATTCTTCATATCATAGGACAACAGGTAATCATTGCCCAAATAAACAACATTAGCGGCGTTACCGGCTGTCAGAACATAGACTTTCCGCTCCCCACCTGTTATGACCGGAATGAGATTAAAGGTCATATTATCGTACAAGGTATAAAAATCATAGGCGTTTTCCTCAATGCGTTGTAAAGCATCCTGCCGCAGGTCCAATAAATCCATTTCAATCATCGTCGCAGTATGATTTAGCGTATCAACACGAAGCGGCGAACCGGAAGGCATACCGCTGTAGTAGAACCGAACCATAATACGTAATTGGTCATCACGATGAAAAAACACGTTTACGACCAGGTCTTCTTCGTTCACGTAAGAGAAATATCCCCCAATACTATCGTGTTGATCCGGAAATTTGGCCGCAAATTCATCGGCACCTAACCAGGAGGCTCGTTCAAGTCGATACAGAAACCGACCCTCCGCTAAAACCTGGTCCGGATTCTGCGCCCACAGCCAATCCGAACAACACAACATGATAAAGATAATGCCGGCAACTTTTTTCATAATTCAACCTCCCGATCAATCAGTCTTACCGCCCACATTCAAATATTGTATTTAACCTTAATATCTATATATTACCTTAATTTAAATCAATACAACAAAACGAACCAATCATCAACGAATCATAGGACCTCTACTCCTCACCGGCCGAAAGTTCCTTTTTCAGATCGACCAGAAAAGCGCGCATATTCTTGAGCACTTCCACCACATCGGCCGTGGCGGCCATGTTTTCGGGTTTCTCTTTCAGTTTATCCCGCGCACCCTGCAGTGTATAGCCCCGATCCTTGACTAAATGATAAATCAACCCAAAGGTTTTTACATCTTCGCGGGTAAATAAGCGATCGCCTTTTTTGTTTTTATGTGGCTTGATTTGCGGGAACTCCTTCTCCCAAAAGCGGATCAGAGAGGGTTTCACATTATAAATGGCCGCCACCTCACCTATCGACCAATAAATTTTACCGTCTTCCTGAATGTTTTCTTCCATAACGGCGGCGGACTTATTCGCAGAAATATGTGTAGAACCAGGGAATGGTTTCGATGCCCTTGTAGAAATTAAACAACTGAAAATTCTCGTTGGGCGAATGAATCGCATCGGACTCCAGACCGAATCCCATCAGAATCGACTTCACCCCGAGCACTTCTTCAAACAGCGCGATAATGGGAATGCTGCCTCCACTGCGCGTTGGGATGGGTTTCACCCCGAAGGTGGTCTCGTAAGCTTTGCTGGCCGCCCGGTAGGCTTTGGTATCGGTGGGCGACTCATAGCCTTCTCCGCCGTGAAGGTCTTTTACGCTGACGCTCACGCCACGGGGTGCAATGGATTTGAAATGGTCTTCGAAAAGTTTGGAAATGCGGCGCGAGTTCTGGTTCGGCACCAGGCGCATGGAGATCTTTGCATAGGCTTTCGAGGGAATGATCGTCTTGGCGCCTTCGCCCGTGTAGCCGCCCCAGATGCCGTTAACATCCAGCGTGGGCCGGATGCCCGTGCGCTCCAGCGTGGTATATCCTTCTTCCCCGGCAATATCAGATACACCCAGGGTTTTCTTATACTGTTGCTCGTCAAAGGGCGCACGATTAAGCTCCGCGCGGTCGGCCGCCGAAAGTTCGCGCACTTCATCATAGAATCCCGGAATGGTAATACGGCCTGCCGCATCGTGCAAGGAAGCAATCATGCGGCACAACACGTTGGCAGGGTTGGCCACTGCACCGCCAAAGATGCCGGAGTGCAGATCGTGACCGGGACCGGTGACTTCCACTTCCATGAAGGCGAGTCCCCGCAAGCCGGAGGTTATCGATGGTTGTTCGTTGCTGATCATGCCGGTATCGCTGACCAGGATGACATCCGACTTCAGCAGTTCCGTATGTTCGCGGCAGAAGGGGCCAAGGCTCGGACTGCCCACTTCTTCCTCCCCTTCAATCATAAATTTCACGTTGCACGGAAGCTGATTGGTTTTCACCAAAAACTCAAAGGCTTTCACCTGCATAAACATCTGCCCTTTATCGTCGTTGGCGCCGCGGGCAATGATTTTCCCGTCTTTCACCACCGCCTCAAACGGATCCGGCGTTGTCCACAATTCCAGCGGCTCGGCGGGCTGCACATCATAATGCGCATACACCATCACCGTCGGCTTCGCCGGATCGATGATCTTTTCCGCGTAAACAATGGGGTTCCCCAGGGCCGGCATCACCTCCGCCTTATCGGCGCCGCATTGCAGCAGGTGGTCGCGGATAAATTCCGCACAGCGGATCATATCGGCCTTGTTTTCAGGTTTCGCACTCACCGACGGAATGCGGATCAGTTCAAACAGTTCCGCCAGAAAACGGTCTTTATTTGACTCAATGTATGACGTAAGGTCTTTCATATCTTAAAATATTAAATTTTCATTTCTACTCTCCACCACTCCACCACTTCACTTCTCCACTTCTCCTGCGATCTTATCCGCCAGGCGACTGGCGCCGAAGCGCAGCCAGGTATTGTTCATCCAGGCGTCGCCCAGAATACGATCCACCAGCAACAGGTAATCCAGGGCCTGTTGCGGTTCTGAGATCCCCCCGGCCGGTTTGAACCCAATCATCGTTCCGGTCTTCTCAAAATATTCACGGATGGTTTCCAGCATCACCACCGCCGCAAACTCGCTGGCGGCTTCCGGGATTTTTCCCGTGGAGGTTTTGATAAAATCAGCGCCCGACAAAATGGCCAGTTCACTTGCTTTACGGATGTTGGCGGCGGTTTTCAGCTCCCCTGTTTCCAGGATGACCTTCAGGTGGGCTTTTCCGCAGGCCTTTTTAATGGCGGCGATTTCGTCCGCCACCACCTCATATTTCCCTTCCAGAAACGTCCCCCGCGAAATCACCATATCGATCTCATCGGCGCCCTGTGCCACGGTCCACTCCACTTCCGCCACTTTGACGTGCAGCGGCGATTGTCCGGCCGGGAAAGCCCCGGCGACGGCCGCCACTTTTTGCGGTGCACCGGACAGGCCCGCACGTGCCGCGGCCACTAAGGTAGGATAAACGCATACGGCCGCCGTGTTGAGCTGGCGGGCTTTTTCGCAGAGCGCTTTCACCTTCTGCGTCGTATCCGCCCCTTCCAGGGTGGTTAGATCAATGCAGTTCAGCACCAGCTTCAGGGCATCGTCGTGCTGCAGCTCGCGAAAGCCGGGAGCCTTCAGTCCTTCAATGCGACGGGCCATTTGTTCAGCACTGTAATCAGGGTAGTCGTCAAAAGTAATCATCGATGAGCAGTTTAAAATCTTTTGTAAAAATACGAGTTTCTGCTGATCTGTGGCAAGGTCATTTCCGAATTATAGATTAAGTGGAGCAATCCCGTTGCAGGCATCAACGCTCAGTCAACATTTTTCTTCAGGATGCTTTTCAGCGGAGCTAAAAAGCGCTCAATGAGCCGCAGGTCCTCCGTAACCACTTCGGCCGTACCCTGCAATTGGCCTGAAAACGGGAGTTTCCGGCCATAATTTGTTTGCAACCCATTGGGCAACGAAACCTCCACAAAGTAGTTGTTATCGACAGGGATCAGTGAAATGCTTTGTACATTTCCAACCAAAACTCCATATTCCATATAGGGGAAATTATCGAGCTTAATATTCACCTTCTGTCCCACTTTCACCTTCCCGGAACCTGCCACCGGCATCTCCATCTTCCCGGTAATCCGGGCTGCTTTGTCCGGAACAACTGAAAACACATTGTCGTTGGCCACTACATCCTGGTTCACACTCCAGAACTTTGTAAAGCTTACCCGGCCATCAATGGGCGTAATAAGGAGCCATGTCTGTTCCCAGGTGCGGATCTGATTTTTCAGCGTCTGGTAACTGTTCGTCAGGGTATTGAAAAGTTGCTTGTACTGTTCCTCGTATTCCTGCTCCAGTTCAATGATGTTTTGTTCGAGTTGCGCGATAGTCAGCTCGGAATTATCGATGCTGCTGCGGGAATTTTCCCAGGCCGATTTCGACTGCAACAAGGTGCTTTTTGATTTTTCCAATTCCACCGGTGCAATGGCATTGCCCTGCAAGAGCCCTGAATCGCGTGCAAACTGTTTCTGCGTCAGGTCGAGTTGTTCGCGGGTAAGCCGGGATTGCCGGATGATCTTTTGCTGTATCACATAATGCTTTTGCTTTTGCGCGCGGAGCGAGGCCATTTTCTTATGCTGAAAATCCATCTCCACAAAGAGATTAAAATCACTTAATGCCTTCAAAAATCCGATATAATCGCCCTGCAGGTCGCCGAGAAAAAGGGCGCCATCAAAGGTCACACTATCCAGGGCCGTGCTGGTCCTGAAAGAACGTTGATTAAAACAATATTTCAGCGTATCAAGCTTCTTACGTAAGAAGACGACATCCGCATAGCTGGCCGGATTTTCAATAATAGCCAGCACATCACCAGCCCGGACCGGTTGATTGTCCTGAACCAAAAGTTGACTGATTTTACCATTGGTTTTCGCCACCAGGCTGATCGGAAGATTTTCGGTAGTCACCTTCAGCGGGGCCGTAATAATATCAGGGTACTTAAAAAAATAACTGCCCGTCAGAATGATCGCGATCACACAAAAAATGACCGTGATCCCAAAGCGGATTAAGCTGTTGGGTTTGCGTCCCAAGATCTCATCCATCTCCTCACTGCGGATCTCGATTGATTTCTGGCTGTCTAATTTTTCATTTTCTTCCATCGTATCAATTCCCCAGTTCTAGTTGATTTTTCACCAATTCGTAATAATTCCCGCGCGCCGCCGTAAGCTCCGCATGCGTGCCCACCTGCACGATCTCTCCTTTTTCCAGCACGATGATCTGGTCGGCATTTTTTACCGTACTCAGCCGGTGTGCCACCACCACCACCGTGCGGCCTTTGAAAAAGTCATTCAGGTTGTTCATGATGATTTTTTCATTGTTGGCGTCCAGGGCATTTGTGGCCTCGTCGAAGAAAATATATTCCGGATCTTTGTACACGGCCCGTGCAATCAGCATCCGCTGCTTCTGACCCTGACTGATCCCGCTGCCTTCCTGGCCAATCTTCGTGTTGTAGGCCAGCGGCAGCGATTCGATGAATTCCTGAATGTTCGCGACTTTCACGGCATGAAGCAGTTTTTCCTTGTCGATATTTTCATCGCTGACCGCGATGTTTTCGGCAATGCTGTCCGAAAAAATAAAACCATCCTGCATCACGGCCCCGCATTTCTGGCGCCATACCCGACTGTTGAAATGCTGCAGTCCCACATCACCCACCTTGATTTCCCCGCTCACCGGGGGATAGAATCCCAGGAGTAATTTCACCAGGGTTGTTTTCCCGCTGCCACTGGTGCCAACAATGGCGGTAATTTTCCCTTGCGGGATGTGCAGGTTGATGTTTTTCAGCACCATTTCGCTGTGCGGGCCTTCGTATTGAAAATTCAGTCCGCTGATGTTGATGCTCCGGTTCTCCGGCATGATCGAGATCTTCTGGTCATCGGCTTTTTCTTCATCCTCCTTCTGGTGAATTTCGCCCAGGCGTTCCATGCTGATCTTCGCATCCTGCGCGGCCTGCATAAAGGTGATCATCTGATC
>CAZPDS010000098.1:4564-8303 GCA_964585485.1 uncultured Bacteroidales bacterium | reverse complement strand
GTCTGGGAAATCATTAGCCAGGGCAACGAGAACATCATCCTGGGGAGCCGCACCATGAACAGCCGGGCCTATGTCTCGCGCTTCAACTTCAGTGGTCCCGATCAGGGCAAGAAGGCCGGCGTGCTCTCCGGTGGTGAGCGCAATCGCATGCACCTGGCGCTTACGCTGCGGCAGGAGGCCAATGTGCTGCTGCTCGATGAGCCCACCAACGATATTGATGTGAATACCCTGCGTGCGCTGGAGGAAGGTTTGGAAAATTTTGCCGGCTGTGCCGTCATTATCTCGCACGACCGCTGGTTTCTCGATCGCGTGGCCACGCACATCCTCGCCTTTGAGGGCGATTCGCAGGTGTACTTCTTCGAAGGTGGCTATTCCGAATACGAGGAAAACCGCAGGAAACGCCTGGGCGACGAAGGCCCGAAGCGCATACGCTACCGGAAGCTGAAAGCTTAAACACAGAGAAGAGTGAAGAACGAAGAGTGCAAGTGCCTGGTGCCTGTTGCCTGGTATGACAGACGTTATCCGTTATTGTACTGACTTTGCTTACACTCTTCGTTCTTCACTAAAAAAAGTACCTCGTGATTAAAGTAGGACTCCTCAGCGATACGCATAATTTCCTCCATCCCGGACTGAAGGAATTCTTCAGCGATCGGGATGAGATCTGGCATTGCGGCGATTTCGGGAGCCTTCGGATTGCGGAGGAATTGGCGCAGATGGGGCCTGTACGTGGCGTTTTTGGGAATATTGACGGACAGGACGTGCGGCAGCAATTTTCGCAGTACACTATTTTTGATTGTGAAAAGTTCCGGGTGCTGATGACGCATATCGGCGGTTATCCCGGAAAGTACGATGCCGAGGCGCTGAAACGCATTTACAAGTTTAAACCCGGTATTTTTGTGTGTGGCCATTCCCATATTCTGAAGGTGATTTACGACGAAAAGCACCAGTTGCTGCACATCAACCCCGGCGCGGCCGGGAAGTATGGCATGCACAAAGTCATTACCTTTGTAAGATTCACCGTAGACGGTGACCAGTTAAAAGATTTCGAAATTGGCGAATACCCAAGAAACTAATATGAGCAAAGCCATTTACATTTCCCCGACCCGCTACGCCATGCCCGTGGCGCTTACCTTTCTGATTATTTTTGGGCTCCTGCTGAGCGGGATGCTGTTTGTGGACGGATTGGCCACGTGGTGGTTTCTGCTGATTATTGTGGCGGTAGCGCTGGTTTTTTACGGCATCACGCTGTACGCCTTTGTCAGCATGGAGTTTTATGATGAATTGGTGGTGATACGTCACCTGCTCAAACCGCGCAACCCGCAGCGCATCGTGTGGGAAAACGTCAGCAAAGTCGTATTGGAAAGCAAGGAAGGGGAGTTGCAGCGTTTAACGGTGGTATTTGCAGGTCGTAAAGAACGCCCCTTTTCTTTTTCGGTGAAGTACGACCGGACGGAGGAGCGTGCGGCCTTGCTGGCCCTGATTCGCCGTAAAGGCATTAAAGTGAAGGAAGTGAGCCGTTGAAACGCTGTACGACCCCGAAGGGGAGAATTATTAATCAACACGATGAGGCATGCTTACGGATATTTGTTGCAAAGAAATTGAGGGTTTATACCGGACACCGATTGTTCAGCAGACCGCTTTTTGGTCGGCTGTGAAAAATAAACTAGGTTCCGGAACGCTTGCTGTTAATTTTAAAGCGCGAAAGCAAGACCTTTACACGAATGTCGAAACCGATGGCATAGTCAACTCGGATGTCCTGGTGATTCTGCAGCATCTTAATCAGATCGACTGCATTGCCTATGTGCCGTATGGCCCCGAACTTGAACCCTTTGAGGAGTATCAGGGCCCTTTTTTGGAAGATCTTTCGGAAAGTCTGCGATCCTTTCTTCCCAAGAATTGTATTCTGATACGCTATGACCTTTGCTGGGAATCATACTGGGCAAAGCAAGAAACCCGTTTCGGCGCTGAAGGACACTGGTGGGGTGAACCTGAAAAACAAGCCAAGGAGCTGAGATTCAACATTAATACGGTGAACTGGAATTTTAAAAAGGCCCATTTTAATATTCTTCCGTCCAATACTATATACCTCAATCTGCAACCCGAGCTCGACACCATTCTGGGGCGCATGAAGCCAAAAACGCGATATAACATTGGCCTATCAGCGAAAAAAGGCGTAGTCGTGCACTCGGCCGGAATGGAAAGCATCCACCTCTGGTATGACCTATACCGTGAAACGGCCCTGCGTAACCGTATCCTGCTCAACGAGCTGAAGTATTTTGAAGCAATTTTAACGGCCAGAGCGGAAAACTCTAGTTCCCCGGCGGAAGTCCAGTTGCTGATTGCCGAGTTGGATCAGGAACCGTTGGCCGCCATGTTTTTAATTATCACCGGACATCGCGGCTCCTATCTGTACGGGGCGTCTTCCGATTATCACCGGAATTGTATGGCCACTTATGCCCTGCAATGGGCCGCCATCCGCATTTCTAAAGCGAAAGCCTGCACCGAGTATGATATGTTCGGAATCTCTCCTGCCCCGGATCCTGCGCATCCACTGTATGGATTATTTAAGTTTAAATCGGGTTTTGGTGGGGATTTGTACCATAGTCTCGGTTGCTGGGATTATCCATTGGATGCTGTGCGTTATGAACAGTTCCGAAGTCAGGAATTGAGCTGGAAAGGGTTTCACGCAGGATAAAATGACAGGTAAACGATCCCCTTGGGAGCAGCATGCCGGGTTTGCGAAAAATATTTTAATGAGCGTTTCGAATGGAAAGTCGTATCAATAAAAAAGAGGTAACGAAAATCGCCAGAACTCGTCTGGCGGAAGGAATATCGAAGCAAGTCGTTTATGACGAGCTGGTCGGCGAGTATAAATTTCGTAACGAGATTGCAGAAATCCTGGCCGGAATTCCATCGGCGGCCCGAAATAAGAAGTACGGCCCCCTGAATATGGCCTTGCTGACTTTTCTCATTATCATTACAACCTTAAGCCTGGTTCATCCCAGTCCGGCCATCATCTGGCCCATCTGGCTGATCTATGTGGTAGCTTTTAAGCGCATCCGCTGGTATTATTGGAACACGTGGCTGGGCGCCATCATCCTGATCTGCGGCATTGGAATCTGTATTTATGAGCGGCAGGCGAACCTGAACGTGATCGCCCTCACCGGTTTTGTTTCGGCCGTGCTCATACTCGCTGGTATTGGGCTGCCCCGGCTATTGGCTCCGGCCTACAAGGAAGTCAGGGAAGAAGGGCCAGACGGGGCTGGGGAACAGCGGTTTTATATTCGCCATCAATTTGTCGATTAATACGGGCTCCCGGTCGGTAAATTCCTGTTGTTTGTCATGTAAGTGCTTTATAATCAGCAAAAAGAATAAAACTATACGAATTTTTCCTTTTCTTTGTAGTGAAAAACAAAGAACATGGAAAACTACCTCGATCCCATGCCGATCCGGCTGTGGGCCGAAGACGATCGTCCCCGGGAAAAGCTTATTAAACAAGGAAAAGGTGCGCTCAGCGATGCGGAACTTATCGCCATACTATTGCGTTCGGGCAGTCGGGCCCACAGTGCCGTTGACCTGGCGAAAATGATGCTGGCTGCCGCACAGAACAACCTGATAGAGTTATCCAAACTTAATGTTGAGGAACTCATCCGGTTTCCCGGGGTGGGTGAGGCCAAAGCGCTTTCGGTGCTGGCCGCCCTTGAACTCGGCCGGCGGCGGCGCAGTGCGGAGGTACTTG
>CAZPDS010000098.1:0-4554 GCA_964585485.1 uncultured Bacteroidales bacterium | reverse complement strand
AAAAAATAAGATTAGCTCCAGTAAAGATGCCTTTGAACTTATGCAGGCAGATTTAGCCGAACTGCAACACGAAGAGTTCTGGATCATTCTGCTGTCGCGCTCCAATCAATTGATTCGCAAAATTCCGGTGAGCAAAGGGGGCATGGCGGGCACCGTTGTAGATCCCAAAAAGATCTTCAAAACCGCCCTCCAGTTCGGGGCCTCCTCCATTTTGCTCTGCCACAACCATCCCTCCGGCAGCGTGCAGCCCAGCGAAGCCGATGTTCGTATTACCAGAAAAATTAAGGAAGGCGGCGCCATGCTCGACATCGCTGTGCTCGATCATATCGTCATCGGGGAGGAGGCCTACTACAGCTTCGCCGACGAAGGGGCTATTTAGTCGACTGTCGACTATCGACTCTCGACTCTCGACTGACTGTCGACTATCGACTCTCGACTTTTTTAGTATCTTTACGTGACGAAATGCGATTCCGTGTCCAAAAAAGGGCTACTCATCTGTATTCTATGGCTGACCGGCGGCACCCTGCTGCATGGGCAGGATCTGCATTACTCGCAGTTCATGAGTTCTCCGGTCTATCTGAATCCGGCTGCTACCGGAGTTTTTAAAGGAACCCTGCGCCTGGCCCTCAACGGTAAAAATCAATGGCAATCCGTTACTAAACCCTATCAAACCTTATCCCTGGCGGTGGATATGTGCCCGGTTCAGCGTCGTTACCGGCGCGATGCTTTCGGTATGGGTCTGGTGCTGCATACCGATGTGGCGGGCGATTCCAAATTCAGCACCACCACACCTGCCCTCACTTTTTCCTACATTCGCCAAATGGACCGGCAAAGCCGGCACACCCTGTCGCTTGGACTGCATACCGGCTGGGTTTTCCGTTCGGTGAATTACAGTGCGCTAACTTACGGCAATCAGTACAATGGCTTTTATTATGACCCGGATCTTCCGGATGAAGAGCAGTACAGCCTTTCCAACTATAGTTATTTTGATATCGGGGCCGGCGCCCAATGGCACTTCCAGTTTACACGCGAACGCCACGCCTACGCTGGTTTGGCGGTGTATCATTTTCTGCATCCCCATCAATCCTTTATGGACAACCGTGAGATCCGTCTTGATATGAAATGGAATGCTTATGCGGGTGCGCAAATCGATGTGGGGCCGGCGGTCGATGTATTGCCGCAGTTTCTGTTTATGAAACAGGGTCAATATCGCGAGTTCATGCTGGGCGCCATCGCCAAATACATACAGAACCGATATTCCAAAACCTTATACACCGCCTTTAATGCCGGTCTTTTCTATCGCAATAGCGATGCGATGGTTTTTATGGCCGGTGTCGATTACCGGCATTTTACCCTTGGAATCAGTTATGATATGAACATCTCAAAGTTGAAGCCGGCGAGTTATTACCGGGGCGGACTCGAATTTTCTCTCGTATACATATACAACAACAGTAAACAAAAACGCAGAAAAGAAATTCCCTGCCCGATTTTCTGAGATGAATAAACCCCGCACACATATTCGGAAAGCACTGCTGCTACTGGTTTTTCTTATAACCACCGTGAGCCTCTCGGCACAAACGTTTCAGGAAAATCTCCTTTACGGAGATGAGGCCATGGGCGAGCATGATTTCTACGGGGCGGCAATGTATTATCGCAACGCCCTGTATCTCGACAGCAGTTCCTTAAAGGCGGCCTGGAAATATGCCGAAGCGAGCCGATTGTTCAATAATTATCAGGAAGCCGCCTGCTACTACGCGCAGGTGCTGGAACGTGACCGGGGTCCGCGTTATCCGCTGAGCCGTTTTTACCTGGCCCTGATGCAGAAAACCCTTGGCGAATATGCCATAGCGGAAGAAAACTTCCGGATATTTCAGGCAGAAAATCCGTCGGCCGGCGAGTATTATCAAAAAAAGGCGCAGACAGAGCAGGATGCCTGCCGGCGGGCACCAGCCATCATTGAAAAACCTTTAGCCCTGAATGTGGATCATTTGCTCGATGTTAAGGTGAATACCTCCTATGCTGAGTTTAATGCACAGCAACTGGGCGATACGGCCCTGCTGTTCTCCGCGCTGCGCCCGGTGCAGATGGGCAACACGGAATCTTTTATTCCCAATACTTACGTATCGGATCTTTACCTGGCAAAAGCGACCCAGGCCGGATGGTCGCGGGTGCAGCCCCTGGATGATAAACTTGCGCAGTCGGGCTATCACAACGCAAATGCCACGCTGGTCCCCGACCATTCGCGCATCTACTTTACGCGCGGCAAGGTGGAAGGCAATCCCCAGTTGAAAACGGAAATCTGGACCTCGGAAAACGTGCGCGGCAAGTGGCAGCGGCCGGAACTGCTTTCCGGAAGTGTGAACATGGCAGCGTATACATCCACACAGCCCAGTTTCAGCCGTCGCGATGGTTATGATGTTTTGTACTTTGTTTCCGACCGGCCTGGTGGATTCGGGAAAATGGATATTTGGTACGTTATCATTAAAGATGGAGTTTACGGTGAACCGGTAAACCTCGGCAGTATCATTAATACGCCGGGCGATGAGATCACACCCTTTTATCACGATTCAACGGGTGCCTTGTATTTCAGCAGCGACTGGCATGCGGGATTGGGTGGTTACGATATTTTCCGTGCAAACGGCGCCCTGAACGAATGGTCGGCGCCACAAAACATCGGTTATCCTTTGAACACGGGCTACAACGATGTATACTTCACCGTCAATCCGGTTGACAATGATGGCTACCTTACGTCGAACCGGCCCGGGTCGCTCTATATTAAGAGCGAGACATGCTGCAATGATATATACTACTACGAGTGGAAGCCAGAGCAGGCGGAAACCTTTGTGGAGATTGTAGAAGCCCGCGATACGGTGACGCTGGAAGACAGCATCCGGTTGCTGTTGCCGCTCACCTTGTACTTCCACAACGATGAGCCCAATCCACGCAGTCTGGATACCCTTACCGCCAAGAATTACCGCACCACGCTGAGTGAGTACTATGAGATGAAGGAGGTCTACCGTCAGGAGTATGCCCGCGGTTTGAGCGGGTTTGAGAAGCAGAGGGCGGAAAACGACATCGAGGATTTCTTTGAAGAGTATGTAGGCAAAGGCTTCCGGCAACTGCAGCTTTTCAGCAAGCTGTTGCGGATGGATCTGGAGCGGGGAAGTCGCGTGAACATCCTGATCAAGGGGTATTGCAGTCCCCTCACCAGCACCGCCTACAATGTCAACCTGGCCAAACGCCGGATTTCGTCATTAAAGAACTATATCCGGGAGTACCAGTCGGGTTTTTTCATCCCATATCTCGACAGCACGGCCTCAAATGGCGGTGTACTGATCATCCGCGAAGACCCCATCGGGGAGTCTACGGCCAGTCCGTTTGTGAGCGATAATCCGAACGACACCCGCAATTCCGTGTTCAGCCGATCGGCCGCGTTTGAGCGGAAAATTCAGATCGTGCTGTACGAATCCGATGCCCAGGTAAAGGTGGTGCAAAGGCCGGAGATCTTTTTCGACGAGGCGGCCTGGGATTTTGGGGATGTGGTGCCGGGAACGGAGGCGGAAGTCCTTTTCAAATTCCGGAATACGGGCACGGCGGATTTGTACATTTCTACGGTGGAGACAAGCTGCGGCTGTACTACGCCGGATTGGTCGCAGGCACCGGTGCCTCCCGGGGGCACAGGGCTTATCCGGGTCAGGCTGGATACCGAAGAATACAGCGGTAACAAAACCGAAACCGTGACGGTTTTATCCAATGCTACTCAGAGCAAGCTCGTGCTGACGATTCGTGCGAACATACTGGCGAAGTAGGCTACAGTCCTACGTCGACGCCTACGCGGATCACCGGGTTTGAGTAGAGGGAATAGGGTGAATCATTAAAATTCCAAAGGGCCATAAGGTTTATAGAGGTATGTCCGAAGATGGGCTGGCGGTAGCCAAGGCCGGCCAGGAAGTTGTGGAGGGTGATCCATTCGGTTTGTCCGTAAAGGCTGAAGATATTGGTTTGATACGCCATATACTCGTACTCCAGGTGGGCAAAGAGGGCGTCGAACATGGGGAGGTAGAGTCGGGTAAAGAGTCGTCCGCCGTAGATATTCAGTTTCAGTGGTGGGGCATAGCGTCGATCGCTGATGTATTGGTAGGTAAATCCGGCGCCGAAGGAGATATGTTCGAGCAGGTAGTATCCGAACTGGGGCGAAACATCAATTTGGATCACGGAGCCGAATTGAACGCCGAGGCTACCACCGGTAAACAGGCTTTTTCGGAAGGGGAGTTGGGAGCGGTCTACTTCGTTACTGATCTCCTGAGCCTGGGTTTGGAAAGAAATAAGCAGGCAGGTCAGGCAAAAAAGCAGGCGGAGGTGATGGGCGTGGATTTTCAGCATATATAATAATGTATAAAGTGCAGTCGCAAAGGTACGACAAAGGCGGCTGTTATAGGGAGAGGAGAACGGGAAAGGGGGAAAAAAATTGCCAGGGTGTCATTTTCCTGCAGGAAATTTGAAATTTTTCGTATTGATTTTCTGACAATTAAAAAAAACATGTGATTTTTTTTC
>CAZPDS010000097.1:0-8348 GCA_964585485.1 uncultured Bacteroidales bacterium | reverse complement strand
TCGGCCGTTGCACCTACGCAGTAAGGTCCAAGTTGCGTGAAGGTCGGAGTGACGTTAGCATTTACTACAACCGTCATTGTTGCCGTTGTCGCGCACTGACCGGCGGTCGGGGTAAAAGTGTAAACTGTCGAACCGGCGCTTGCAGTGCTGATTGTAGCGGGTGACCAGGTTCCCGTGATACCGTTGGTTGAAGTTGTCGGCAATGATGCCGGTGTTGCTCCAGCGCAGTAAGGTCCAAGCTGGGTGAAGGTTGGGGTTTTTGTCGGACTGGTTACGGTGACATCCATGGTCACAATAGAAGCACACTGTCCAGCCGTTGGTGTAAAGGTGTAAGTTGTGGTTCCTGCCGTAGCCGTATTGATGGTTGATGGGCTCCAGGTTCCCGAAATGCCGTTGGATGAAGTGGTGGGTAAGGTTCCCGGAACATCGCCCTGGCAATAAGGTCCGAGCTGGGTAAAGTTTGGTGTGACGCTGGATACGGTTACTGTAGTGCTGGCTGTTGTTGAACAACCCAGGTTATTAAGGGCAGATACAATGTACTCCGTATTCGTTGTTGGCGTGACGCCGGAAGGGTTCTGCTCTGAAGATGTATATCCTGCAGGGACGGAGGTCCAGGAATAGGAACATGAACCGGGAATGGTACTCGTTATGGTGAAGTCATCAATATATACGCTGCTTTGGCTTGCTGCGGAAAAACAATTAAATGCAAAATAGAATATTCCGGACGTTGACGGCGTATAGTTTGCCGTTGCTTCGGTCCATGTGGTTGATGTAATAGTGCTATTGGTCCAGATTGTTGTAGTCTGGGCTGCGATGGTCTGCGCGTTTCCAACAGTGAGCTTAACCTGATTAGTAAACCCAGATGACCCGCGATAATAAAATTTCAGTGTATAGGTTCTTCCCGCCACCAATGCGATGCCCGGCGTTATCTGCCAGGCAGCTGCTGTTTTGTTGGTTGCTGTATAGCATAATGAACGATCAGAACTTAAATAAGTACCTGAACTAAACCCCCAGAAAAGAGAATTGGTGTTCGATCTGCTTGTTAACCATGTTCCGGCTGTCGGATTTGTGAGAGTATAGGGAGAAGCTGTCCCACTCCAGTGCGTTGATGAGAAATTTTCAGAGAAGTCCGTGAAATTTTGTGTTGAATTGGCATCGGCCGACGAGCTGAGGTTAATGGATTCTCCGGTGCAGATGGCATTATCGGAGGCCGTGGCCATTGCGTTCGTGGGCGATGGAATGATTGTGCCTGTGGCCGAAACAGCCGGTCCCCAACAACTTCCGTTATAGGCTCTCACGTATGCGGTGTAGGTCCCGCCCGCTGCTTGGGTGATCGTCAGGGTGGAATTTGAATTTGACAAATCGGTTCCTGTGGCCGAGGTTTGCCAATAGCAGGTGCTGCCAGTAGGGCAACTTCCTTGTGTAAAAGTAAGACCGGCAGATCCACATTGGGGAGAATTCGTTGTAATGGCACCGGGGTTTCCACCAATGTTGCAGAGTACATCGTTCCCGTCGGAAAGCCAGTCTAAACTGAAGCGCACAAAATGAATCTGTTCGTAAGGCCAGGCCCACGCACCATTAAAGGGTATGGTATCACTCAGTTCAAAAATGAGTCCTATGGTGTTATCGGGAAGAACTGCGAGGCATGAATACGCGGAGCCTACCTGTGTGTTTCCCATGTTTGGAAAGATCACCTTCCGGTACGGCCAGTTGGTGCCGTCGTCATTACTCAGCATGACGGACATGTTCGTACGGATAGAGGCATGGTAAGGAATGGATTGTATCAGGCGGTTTTTATCGTATCCGTCCGCTATCGTGCTTAGGCGTGCAATATCCCCGTTACAGCCCGGCTCGGTGATCTCTGTCTCGGTATACACTGTTCCCCAGGAGATCCCATAATCGGAGGAGGTGTTCATATAGCGGTTACCGGCATGGCGAATGCTGGCCAGAATATTTCCCGCCGTCGCCATTTCGACAATTTGTGCCTCATTGCCGGTACCGCTCGCAACCGCGGTGTTGGTGGTGCAGGTCCATGTTGCACCATGATCATCCGAATAAATAAGATAGTCGTGTATTATGCTGGTTGAGGACGTCGTGCGAACCTGAAGCAGCGTTGCCAGCCGCCCGTTGCTCATTTGTATGCCGGAACCCGGGGAAACAACCCCGGCGTACCATAACTTCCTCGTTGGATTGGAACATCCTGATCCATAAATGCTGTTTGTGATATCCACCAGATTTGTCCATGTAAGTCCGTTATCGTGGCTTTCAATTTTATAAATCCGCACCGGGTCTGTTGGCGTGGAGGCGCTGAAACGTTGGGCGGTTCCGGTACCATAGGCCATTAAACAGAAGATGGTGCTGGTGGAGGTGTCCACGATAAGACAGGGATCTCCGAAACAATTGGTGCTGTGATTTCCGGCAATCGTAACGGGCGCCGACCAGGTTTCTCCTTTGTCGGTGCTTCGACGGCACACAACATCAATGGAATTGGTGGCTGTGACGCCAATATCTTCCCCGTTGTTCCAGCGTTTGTCGTAAGCGGCCAGCAGGGAGCCATCGGGGCAGGTCACCATGGCAGGGATACGATAGAATTTGGATCCGTAGTCGCCACACTGCGCCAACACGGAATGTGACAATAGAATAGTTCGCGATCCTGTGACATTTGTTGGATTCCAGCTTGTACCACTGATTACCACTGACGAACAGACCGCATCCAGAAGGTTGCCTTCCGTGGCGGAGGCACTGACATCATAAACGATCCAGAAGCAAACGGTATCCAATGTTGAAGATAACGTAAAGGACTGGTTTCCGCTGAAAGTCAGGGTGCCTGCCGATGGTGCCTGAGCTGCCCCAAACAGGGGCGAAGTAGCATAGAACTTATATTTTTTGGCGTTGTAACGGACTTTTACCGAGGTAACATCGTTAATATTCGTGCTGCCACCCATGGTCATCTTCAACTCGGTCAGGCTATAGGTTCCGGCCGTACCTGCGATTTTTACGCAAACAATCTGTTGTTCGCTGTCGCCTTTACCCGTCGGGAAGTGGCATTGTTTAAGGGTTACAGAGGAAATAGCGGCCTGCGAAACCAGCGCGTAGCCCATCAATAGTAAAGTAAAAGCAAGAGCGAGTAAAGGTGCTTTTTTCATTCTTTTCAATTATGTTTGTTGATCGAATAAGGGATAATTACCTGTTTTTTTTGATGTGCGCATAAATGTCCTGCGCAATTTCCAAAGCCGGATCCGGTCCGTCGAACGGGCCGCCAGATAAGCTAATTATCCTTCTCAAATATCCGTTATTTTGGACTTAAATCCCAATGCAAACCCGGATAAAATGTGGACATTTCGGCTATTGAATTCCTAACTTCATGTTAATAATTTCCCATTTTGCGGCCGGATGTTAATAATACGTTATTTGTAATCATATCTTGAGTGATGGCATGTTTTATTGCGCGGATCTTATAAAGTGATGCGATTTTGCAAGGGACCTGAATTCATCAGGGATGAGATGCTCGTATATATACGTATATGCTAGGGCAGGGGATGTGCGGCTGAACCAGCTTGAGTCTCTCCTCTGGGCAAGGGGGCGAAAAAAGAACAATCCGCCGGCTTAACGGGATGCATCTGAAAAATTCTTTACATTTGCACACGTTCAAAAAAAATCATTTATATGAAGAAGGATACTAAGATATTTAATCTGATCCGTAAGGAGAAAGATCGCCAGATGCACGGCATTGAACTGATTGCATCCGAAAATTTTGTCAGCGACCAGGTGCTGAAAGCCATGGGATCCGTGCTGACCAACAAATACGCGGAAGGTTATCCCGGAAAACGCTACTACGGCGGATGCCAGATCGTAGACCAAACCGAAAATATTGCCATCGAGCGCGCATGCGATCTCTTCGGTGCCGAATGGGCCAATGTGCAGCCGCACTCCGGCGCTCAGGCCAACATGGCCGTACTGCTCGCCTGCCTGAAACCTGGCGATACTTTTATGGGCCTCAATCTTTCGCACGGCGGACACCTTTCCCACGGCTCGCCCGTAAACTCCTCCGGTATTCTCTATAAAGCCGTTTCCTACGGTGTGGATGAAAGCACCGGCGTGGTGAATTACGATACCATGGAAAAAACGGCACTGGCCGAAAAACCAAAACTTATTATCGCGGGCGCCTCGGCCTATTCACGCGACTGGGATTTCAAACGCATGCGCCAGATCGCCGATAAAGTGGGTGCTTTGCTGATGGCGGATATTGCACATCCGGCCGGATTGATTGCCCGCGGACTGCTGAACGATCCCGTGCCCCACTGCCATATCATTACCACCACCACTCACAAAACCCTGCGCGGACCCCGCGGCGGCATGATCCTCATGGGCAAAGATTTCCCCAACCCCTGGGGCGTTACTACACCGAAGGGTGAGGTGAAAATGATGTCGGCCATGCTCGACTCCGCGGTATTCCCTGGTGTTCAGGGTGGTCCGCTCGAACATGTGATCGCCTCCAAGGCCGTGGCCTTTGGCGAAGCCCTTTCGGACGAGTACATGGAATATATCATTCAGGTGAAGAAAAATGCGGCTGTCATGTCGAAAGCCTTTATGGATAAGGGTTATAAGGTTATCTCCGGCGGTACCGACAACCACCTGATGCTGATTGACCTCCGTACAAAGTTCCCGGATATCACCGGAAAGCAAGTGGAAAATACCCTGGTGCTGGCCGATATCACCGTCAACAAAAACATGGTACCCTTCGACAGCCGCTCCCCCTTCCAGACCTCCGGCCTGCGCGTGGGAACCCCGGCTATCACCACACGTGGCCTTAAAGAAAAGCACATGGGCGATATCGTTGATTTGATTGATGAAGTGATCAGCAATATCAATGATGAAGCTACGCTGAATAAGGTCAGGGCGCAGGTGAACCTGCTGATGAAGGACTTCCCGCTGTTTGCTTATTAGAGATAGTGCCTTGTGCTTCGTGCCTGGTGCCTATTCGACCGTAGACTGACTACCGACTGTCGACTACCGACTATCGACTAACGACTAACTCTTTCCAGCACCGTCTGGATCAGCCGTTCCATGTGCGGTTTGTAGTCTTTGCTGAATTGCTTGCTTACGCGGTTCGCGATGATCAGGCAGACGGTCAGCATCTCATGTCCCATCATCCGCCCCAGACCGTACAAGGCTGAGGTTTCCATTTCAAAGTTGCT
Source organism: uncultured Bacteroidales bacterium (assembly GCA_964585485.1). GTDB lineage: Bacteria > Bacteroidota > Bacteroidia > Bacteroidales > CAIWKO01 > CALGYY01. The sequence continues at coordinate 3,150 of CAZPDS010000097.1, read as the reverse complement.
GATGACATGATCCTTGTATCGAAAAGCTTCCATCTTTTCATTTAATTCCGGAAAGGCAAGCGGCAAGCGCAATTCCCGGCCCTGCGGACCGAAAAATCCGGGGGCCGTTGCCGTGATGCCCTGGATGAAATCGTGGGCAATTTTATGGAGCAGCATGTCCGACCCTTTGACAACATACGGCCGCGCCAGCACCTGGGGCCAATCCGTTTGCGCTGCAAAGGCTTCGGCAATATCATTGTCAAATAAGCCTTCGGGTACCTTGTAAAAGTTCAGTACACCGTCGATGCCCAGACCGTGCGTGGAAGCCACAAAGTGGTCTACCGGAATGTTGCCCTGCAGCGCACCGGACGTCCCAAGACGAATGATGTTCAGCTTGCCGGGCTTCTCTTTCAGCACTCTTTTTTCAAGGTCGATACTTACCAGTGCATCCAGCTCATTGAGCACAATGTCAATATTGTCGGGCCCCATACCGGTGGAAAGTGCCGTGATTCGTTTGTTGTTAAAAACACCGGTATGTGTAACCAATTCGCGGTTTTCGCATTGGAAATCGATGCGATCGAAAAATTTTGAAACCGTCGGCACACGCTTGGGATCTCCAACAACAATAATTGTATCTGCAATATTTTCGGGATGTAGTTTTAAATGATAAATACTGCCATCAGGGTTTAAAATGAGTTCCGAGTCGCTAAATTTTTTCATCGAAATAGTTTGTATTGATTAAGAAAATGTTAAATTTGCAGTCACAAATCCTACTCACACTAACAAAAATAATCAATAATCATGGAAATTTTTAAGAATATTCTGGTTCCTTACGATTTTAGGGAGATGGCGGATATCGCTCTTGGGCAGACATTCAACCTGGCGCGCTTGACAGGACTGGATATTACCCTGTTGCATGTGCACGAGGACGCCAATCCGGTAACCCGTATGTTTATTGACGATAAGAGCGAAGATATCATTAAGAATATTGAGATTAAGCTAAATGAGGTGGCTGAAAAAGCCAGCAAAGAATCCGGTATTGAAATTCACACCATGGTCGCCCGTGGGCGGGTTCACGCCAAGATCGTGGAGGTGGCCGAAATGATACAGGCAAAGTATATTGTTATGAGCCTGAGCAGTAATTTCGAGCCGGATCCTGAAAAGAAAATGGTCGGGGCAAATCTTTCCCGCGTCATTCGCTCGGCCAAGTGTCCGGTACTCACGATCACCAGCAAGAACCATTACGACGGATGCCGCAGTATTCTGCTGCCGCTGGATCTCAGCAAACAGACGCGCCATAAGGTGACCTGGGCGATTGAAGTGGCTAAAAAGTTCAATGCCCGAATCCGTGTGGTTTCGGCCTTGTGGTCTAAAAACAACGAAGCAGTGGTGACCCAGATCCGTGGTCAGTTGATTCAGGTGCGTAAGTTTATTGAGGAAAAAGGTGTTGAAGTGACCGCTGAAATTCTCGAAAGCGAAGGCGGCTCCCGTACCCTCATTCCGGCCATTTTGGATTACGCCCATGAGCAGGGCGATATTGACCTGATCATGATCATGACGCAACAGGAAGTTGGTTGGGTGGAATTTTTCGTCGGCTCGCACGCCACGGAAATGATCCGCAGTTCCGACATCCCGGTGATGTCCATCGTTCCGAAAGATACGGGTGAGCGGCTGTCCCGCTGATCCTCATTATACCTGAGCGGCCCGTTGGGCCGCTTTTTTTTTCTACTTTTGCCGCATGAATGCTGAAATACTCAATATTGGAGACGAATTGCTGATTGGCCAGGTGCTGAACAGCAATGCACAATGGATGGCGGAGCACTTGACAGCCGCGGGTTTTAACGTTCGGCGTATGCTAACCGTGGCCGACCAGATGGAGGATATCCTGGACGCTTTCGCGGAAGCGCAGCGCCGTTGCGATCTCGTACTGGTGTCCGGCGGGCTGGGGCCAACCAACGATGACCTGACAAGAGAGGCAATGTGCCGCTATTTTGGTTGTGCTATGAAGACAGACGATGATTCTCTTGTACGGGTGCAGCGTTTTGCTGCGCAACGCGGGATGGAGCTGACGCCCATCAATCGCCTGCAGGCCGATGTCCCGGAGCGTTCAGAAGCCATTCCCAACGAAGACGGAACCTCGCCGGGTATGTGGTTCGATGTGGACGGGAAGGTATTCATTGCGCTGCCCGGAGTGCCTTTTGAGCTTAAGGGGATGATGCTGAAAACAGTCTTGCCGCGCCTGGCAAAACGTTTTCGGGCTGAAGCACTGGTTTCGCGCACCGTACTTACACAGGGTTTTGGGGAGTCATTCCTGGCGGAAAAAATTGCCGATTGGGAAAGCAATCTTCCGGCGGGTTGCAGCCTGGCCTACCTGCCGCAACCCGGGATCGTTCGCCTGCGCCTGCTGATGCGTGGGGAAGAGAAAACCAGCCTTCAACGGCAGATTAATGACGAAGTTGAACGTTTGAAAACGCTGATCCCCGAAGCTGTTTTTGGTTATGATGATGACACTCTGGCCGGGGTTGTGGGCCGACTTCTGCACAGCGCCGGACTAACCCTCGCTGCAGCGGAAAGCTGCACCGGTGGAACCATTGCGCAGATGATCACGGCTGTTCCCGGCTGCTCCGAATGGTTCCGGGGAAGCATCGTGGCATACAGCAACGAGGTGAAAATTAACCAACTTCAGGTTCCGCCTGAACTTATTATAGAGCACGGTGCTGTTAGCCAGGCGGTCGTAACTGCCATGGCCGAAAATGCATGCCGGCTGCTGAAGACGGATTACGGAATTGCCGTGTCCGGCATCGCCGGGCCGGAGGGCGGTAGTCCCGAAAAGCCTGTCGGAACCACGTGGATAGCCGTGGCCGGACCGAAGGGTGTTACTGCACAGAAGTTTCTCTTTGGTGATCACCGTGGACGCAACATTACGCGTGCGGCACTGGCTGCGTTGAATATGCTACGCCTGGCCATTCGTTAATCGCTGCACGCATCCCGGCCTTCCCCCTTTCGGAGGAAGGTGACTGGCCGTGAACCATTTGTGGGTTGTAGTATCCGACAGTGGTTCCACAATTTCGTACCTGCAAGCCCGATGCGTTATTTTCTTTTATTGTCACTTTTTGATCAAAAAGTAACCAAAAAATCAAGTCAAAACCTACGCTGGCCGCGCGCTCTCAA
>CAZPDS010000096.1:0-8412 GCA_964585485.1 uncultured Bacteroidales bacterium | reverse complement strand
TAATCCCCGCAAAGGCTACATCATCGCGGCCAGCCTGTCGGGTGGCAGCAAGAGCATACGACGAAACCCTCACCTGAACGCCCTTCTATACGACACGCTTGACCTAAAGACAGGTCAGCTGGAAACACATTTCAATTTCAGCGGATTTATCCCCTTATTCCGCCGTCACACAATACTCACGGGGATTTCCGGAGCCGGTTTATGGAGTCCGAGCCTGTTTGAGAATGAATTATTTCGTTTGGGCGGATTAAACAGCCTGCGTGGTTTTGATGAGGAATCGCTCCCGGCAAGCCTTTACGGGGCACTCCTGATTGAATACCGCTACCTGTTTGAGAAGAACTCCTATCTGGCGCTTTTCTGGAATGGCGCCTATACAGAACAGCGCGTACAAAAAGCCTATGCGTCTGATTTGCCTTACGGATTTGGTGCAGGTATCAGCTTTGAAACCAAAATCGGAATATTCTCGCTGTACTACGCGCTGGGGGCGCAGCAAGGAAACCCCATTCTCTTCCGGCAATCCAAAATCCACTTTGGCGTGGCCACCACCTTTTAGTCTTCACCCTCAAGCCTTACTGCACCCGCACCATTCACCAGGGGCTCATACGGAATGGAGGGTGATACGATAAACGGCCCCAGGCCAAGCTTTTCCCAAACAGCATCGATTCGATCGATGGTGGCACGGTCCATTACGACGGGGTTGGGCCATTCACGGTTGAAGTCGTCAAGGGCGCGATTCTTCGACAAAGCGTCGATACCGAGTGAAGCCGTACCTGTGCTGCTGCCGCTCAAAAAACAATCGCAGCCGGGATCTGTGTGGTTCGCAGCCAACCAAATCAGGGCCGGGAGTGGCAAATCACAGGCCTGACGATCCAGAAAAACAACAAAGCGGGGAGCCTGCTTCCCGCAAACATCAACCATTTCAGAATGAATAGCCCGAAGCCTGTCCCTGCCCGGATTATCTATAAAGACCAGCAGCAGGGAGTATTCCGGGAAGGGCTGTACCAAGCCAGCCTCAGGAAATTTTTCATTTAGCGTCGTCCGTTGATCCACGCCGAAACCATCGTCCTTCGCCTGTAAATTTTCCTCTAAAGTGGCGTCAATCCCAAGTTTCCCACCATAGGCAAAACGTTGACTGCTGTGATCCAGCACATCTGCCGGACCCTGGGAAAAACAAAGATCGCGGAGCAAATCGACACGAAACATAACGGCCCTAAGAACCTGCCGGTAATCGGTAAGTTCCACATCCTCGTTGACCACGATAAGAAATTTATTGAACATCATCTGCCCCGCCCCCCACAGGGCATTCATAACCTTGCGGGCCTGACCTGTGTAGCTTTGACGGATGCGAACCAGAACCACATTATGAAAAACCCCCTCCTGTGGCATGTGAATATCCAGCATTTCGGGCACCACACTGGCACGAATCGGAAAGAGAAAAATACGTTCGGTTGCCTTGCCCAGCCAGGCATCTTCTTTTGGCGGAATGCCCACTACCGTAGCCGGGTAGATTGCATTCTGCCGATGCGAAATGCAGGTAATATGAAAGCGGGGATACTCATCGGCCAAGGAATAGAAGCCCGTATGATCCCCGAAAGGGCCTTCAAGAATAAGCGCTTCGTCGGGATCAATATAGCCTTCGATGATAAAATCAGCATCGGCCGGCACCAGCAAATCATTGGTCAGGCATTTGACCAGCGCCACTTTTTTCTTTCGAAGAAAACCAGCCAGCATCATCTCGTCAATATCGGCAGGAAGGGGCGCTGTGGCCGCATAGGTATAGGCCGGATCTCCGCCCAGCGTAACACTGACCGGCATTCGTTTGCGCTGTTCTTTGTATTTGCGGAAGTGGTGAGCAGAATCTTTGTGCAGGTGCCAGTGCATACCGCAAAGCTGCGGCCCGAACACCTGCATGCGGTACATCCCGGCATTCCGTGCACCCGTTTCCGGATCCACCGTATGCACCACCGGAAGCGTTACAAAAGGTCCACCATCGTAGGGCCAGCACTTCAGCACCGGCAAGCGGGTCATATCGGGCGTCTCCATTACCACTTCCTGACATTGGGCCTTCCCCCTAATTACCCGGGGCATCCATGCGGCCGCGGCTTGCAAGACCCCCAGGGCACCCCACTTTTCTCTCCAACCACCACGGGCCGCGGCCAATTTTTTGAGCAATGCCTGCATTTCCTCCCCGGGCTGATCCATATCACGCAGACCCAGCGCCACATTCATAAGCCGGTCGCCGGCAAAAGCATTCATCAGCACAGGAAAATCATAACCCGTATTCTCAAAAAGTAAAGCCTTTTCACCCTTTCCAATCATCCGATCAGCAATCTCTGTCATCTCACGATCCGGATTTGTGAGAAAGCTCACACGTTTCAAAAGACCTTCGCATTCAAGCTTTTCAACAAATTCAGCAAGGTTTTTCCAGGCCATAATTCTTATTTCGGTATTTTATTACTTAATTTTTGTATCTTTGCAAATGTAAAGTAAAAATAACATTAATATCCATCTCAAAAAAAATACACCATGAAACGTAACGAAGGCATCATAACATTCAAAGAAAACCCCATGACCCTCAATGGTGAAATGATTAAGGTTGGAGATAAAGCCCCTGATTTCACAGCAATCGCCACCGATATGCGGCCGCACAAACTCAGTGATTACGAGGGTAAGGTACGCATCCTCTCGGTAATGCCATCGGTAGATACCGGCATCTGTGCCGCTCAAACGCGCCGCTTCAACGTAGAAGCATCCAAGTTAGGCGAAGTGGTGATTCTGACTTTATCCAACGACCTTCCGTTTGCCCTGGGACGCTTTTGTGCCGCCGAAGGCATCGACAAAGTGATTACACTATCCGACCATAAGAACACGGAATTCGGCCTTGCCTATGGATTCCTGATTGAAGAACTACGCCTTTTGGCCCGGGGTATTGTGGTCATTGATCAAAAGGGCGTTGTTCAATACGTTGAGTACGTAAAAGAAGTGACCACCCACCCCGATTACGACGCGGCCCTGGCTGCTGCCACGAAACTTTTTTAGGAATACCACGGTTTGGTTATTCAGTTTTGAAGGGCTGTCCGCAAAGGATGGCCTTTCTTATTTCACCTTGCTGACCCATCCGCGCAAGCTCATTTCGCCAACAGCATGTAAACAAACACGCCCAAACCGGCCACCACGATGATCCAGCGGAAGAAACCGGGTTTCATGCGCGAGGCCAGTTTGCCGCCCGCCATTCCACCGAGCAAAGCAAAGAATGCCATCAACAGGGCCACACCCCAGTTCACCTGATCTGAAAATACGAAAAACGTGGCCGCGGCCACATTGGTGGCGAGCGACAGCAACTGCTTCAGCGCGTTAATGCGGGCCAGCGTATCATGGAACGATAGACCCAGCACAGCCAGCAACACAACGCCCAGACCCGCGCCAAAGTAGCCCCCGTAGGCCGCTCCGGGCACGACCGCCAGGGCCGTGATTCTCAAGCTACGCTTTGACGTACTATTATCAGGGCTCGTTTTCAGTCCTAGCTTTTTTATGAAGGGCTGAAATGCGAACAGCAAAACGGCCAGCAGTATCAACCAGGGAACAATTCCGCGGAACAGCTTTTCGCCGGTGATTAATAACAGGTAACCTCCCGCAATTCCGCCCAGCACTGACAGCGGGAGCAAAAAAGCGATACGCTTTTGCTGAGCGCGCAAGTCAAAACGCTGCGCCCAGGTTCCGCCGAAGTAGCCCGGGCACAAAGCCACGGTATTGGTCACGTTTGCGGTGACGGCCGGTAGTCCCAGAGCCGTAAGAACCGGAAAGGTAATCAGCGTGCCGCCACCGGCCAGGGCGTTCATAAAGCCTGCCGTCAGCGCTGCCAGTGCAATGTATAGCCAGTCCAGAAACTCCATCCGGCGATGCTATGATTTTTTTATCAACAATAATACGCTTTCCACGTGCTGCGTATGCGGGAACATATCCACCGGCCGCGCCCGTTCAACCGTATAAAACTCTTTCATCAAGGCCACATCGCGTGCCTGTGTGGCAGAATTGCAGCTCACATAAACGATTCTTTCGGGTGCTATTTTCAAGAGCTGTTCAACCACCGACGGATGCATGCCGGCGCGCGGCGGATCGGTTATGACCACCGATGGCTTTCCATGTTCCGTAACAAATTCATCCGTAAAAATTTTAGCCAGGTCGCCCGCATAAAACTCACAATTGTCAATACCGTTCATGCGTGCGTTCTCCCGGGCATCCTCAATGGCCGAAGGAACATACTCCACACCCACCACCCGCGCTGCCTGGCGGGCCACAAAACAGCCAATCGTACCCGTACCACAGTACAGATCATAAACAATATCGCTGGTCTGAATACCGGCAAAATCCCGCACTAAGCGGTAGAGTTCCAAAACCTGATGGGTGTTGGTCTGGAAGAAAGAAACCGGGCCAATTTTAAACTGAACCCCGTCCAGATTTTCGATCATAAAGGGATCCCCTTTATAAAGATGTACCGGCATGTCCGAAATAATATCGTTCCTTTTTTCATTAATGACATACATCAAAGACGTAATTTCCGGAAAAGCTTCCGCGATGTGCTGTAACATCGGAATCCTTGATTCCGGCTCATCATACGCAAAAACCATAATAAGCATCCAGTGGTTCAGGGAGGTACTTCGCACAAACATGTTTCTCAGGTAGCCCGTGTGATCCCGCATATCAAAAAAGGTAAACTTCTTCTCCATCGCGTAAGCACGAACAACATTGCGAATCCGATCCGACAAGTCGGGCGGCAGGTAACAACGCTCAAGATCCAACACCCGGAAAAAACTGGGCGAAACATGAAAACCCAGTGCATTCATATTCCGATTCTCCGGATCGTCGGCCATATCCGCCTCCGTAAGGTAACGAACATTAGAAAAGGAATATTCCATCTTGTTGCGGTAATGAAAAATTTCGGAACAGCCTAAAATGGGCTGAAAGTCGCCGATTTCCAGCTTTCCGATCCGCTGAAGATTATCCTCCACTATTTTCTGCTTGTAATGAAGCTGATGTTCATACTTCATATTTTGCCACTTACAGCCCCCGCAAACACCAAAATGCCCGCAAACCGGCTCGGTACGCAGATCACTGTACTTTTTAATACGGAGCAACTTCCCTTCACAATAGGACTTTTTCTGGTGCGTGACCAACACATCCACCACATCACCCGGAACAGCATTACGGAGAAAAATAACCTTATTCTCCCAATGCCCAACGGCCATGCCTTCCGATCCGGCATCCGTGATCAGAATATCGTCCACCTGAAAACGCTCGAATTTCTTCTTCATGCCGCAAAGATACGGAAGTCCGCAACATCCACAGTATCCTTCCCCTGCCGATTTCCAGAAACAAGCACCGGCCCAAAAACAGATTTTGCCGTCGACGGCCAAGGATTCCTACGAAAGTTTTGTATTTTTGCTCAAGCATATCAATACTTCTGGTAACCCTAAGCAATAGATACTGTGTTGATGGCCCTCGTACTTCACGTAAGCATTTCATTTGTCGTTTTTTTTGTGTGCGAATGTATATTTAATTATTTTTGTACCGAAATACACTTAACAATATATTCTTGACCCGATGAAGGCAATCAACATCAGGCGGGGCCTGAACCTCCCGCTACAGGGGGAAGCTTTGCGGACAACCGAAACGGTGGCCGATCCTGACCATTACAGCCTCAGTCCGCTCGACTTTTCCGGGCTGCAATTCCGTCTCCTGGTTAAACAAGGCGATCATGTTTTGGCCGGAACGCCGCTACTCCAGGATAAGCGTGACGAACGCCTCACCCTTCCCTCGCCGGTGAGCGGGGAAGTTGAAGATATCATTCGTGGAGAAAAGAGGGCCTTACAGGAAATCAGGATCCGGAACGACCGGCAGTACGAGGGACTTATGTTTACCGAAGTGAACACCGCACGTTCTACGCGCGAAGGCGTACGTGATCTGCTGCTGCGTAGCGGCATGTGGAGTTTTTTCCGTCAGCGGCCCTATGATATCATCCCTTTACCAGATGCGGTGGTCCGCGACATCTACATTTCGGCCTTCGACAGTTCACCCCTGGCACCCGATTACGCCTACATTCTTCAGCACGACCTTGAGCATTTGCAAGCCGGGCTGGATGCCTTGCAGTTGTTGACCGAGGGCCAGGTTCATCTTTCTCTGAACGCCGATCATCCCAACAATTCCATCTTCGAGCCATTGAAAAATATTGAACGGCATTACTTCCGGGGACCGCACCCGGCCGGGAATGTCGGCGTTCAGATCCACCACACCCGCCCCATCAACAAAGGAGAAATTGTTTTCACCTTAAACATCCAGGATGTGGCAGCCATCGGAAAGTTAATGCGTGTGGGCCGTCCGGATTTTAGCCGTGTGATAGCCATCACCGGATCGGAAGCCGCCAACCTACGTTATGTGCGTACCTGGCCGGGTGCACCGGTTCGTAGCCTGGTTGAGCCAAAAAATCACGGCAACGAAATCCGCATCATCAGCGGCAATGTTTTAACAGGACGCACTACACATTCCAACGGTTTCCTGGGCTTCTATCATCATCAACTGTGTTTGATCCCGGAAGGGAACTACCATAAATTTTTGGGATGGACAACGCCCGGACTGCGCACATTCAGCGTTAGCCGGACCTTCCTCAGTAAAATTTTAGGCGTTCGAACATTAAAGATTCACACGAATATACAGGGCGGGCCCCGGGCCTTTGTGGTGAGCGGGCAGTACGAAAAAGTATTTCCCTTCGATATTTACCCTGTTTACCTGCTAAAAGCCATTTTGGCCCAGGACATCGACAAAATGGAGGCGCTCGGCATTTATGAAGTAGTTCCGGAAGATTTCGCCCTTTGTGATGTTGTGTGCACATCCAAAATGGAAACGCAGGAAATGGTCCGTCAGGGCATCGAGATGTTACGTAAAGAAATGAGCTAATTCACTACTTTCGCATGAAAAGCATATACACCTATTTAGAGAAGATAAAGCCAAAATTTCAACCCGGCGGAAAATTCTCCATGTTGCAGTCCACTTTCGAAGCCTTCGAAAGTTTCATGTACGTATCGAATAAGGTGACCCGGACCGGCGCCCACATTCGCGACGGCATTGACCTGAAACGAACCATGATTACGGTGATTTTTGCACTGGTGCCGGCCCTGCTGTTTGGCATGTGGAACGTCGGTTTTCAGCACTACCGGCTAGCGGGCATCGAGGCAGACCTGTGGATGAACTTTTGGTTTGGTCTTCAGAAGGTTCTCCCGATTATTGTAGTATCTTACGTATCCGGGCTTAGCGTGGAATTCATCTTTGCTCAATTTCGTGGGCATGAAGTCAACGAGGGATTTCTGGTAACAGGGCTGCTGATTCCGCTGCTGCTGCCTGTAACGATACCCTTGTGGATCGTGGCCGTAGGGACTATTTTTTCCGTCATCTTTGTTAAAGAAGCCTTTGGTGGTACGGGCATGAACATTTTCAACCCGGCCCTCATGGCTCGTGCCTTTATTTTCTTCGCGTATCCCGCTAAGATATCCGGCGACATGGTCTGGGCCTGGGGCGCGGGAAATGCCACAAATTCGGTGGATGGCTTTAGCGGAGCCACGCCCCTGTCGGCCCCGGCCATTGGTGACATCAGTCAGATTCCTTCCCTTTACGATTTGTTTTTCGGGTTTGTTCCCGGATCCATTGGGGAAACATCGAAGCTAGCCATCTTGCTGGGAGCAGCGCTACTGTTGTTCACCGGCATCGCCAGCCTGCGCATCATGCTGTCGACATTGGCAGGCGGCGTGGTCATGACCCTGATCTTTAACGCCATTGGCGCAAACGCGTACATGACCATTGACCCCCTGACGCAGATCCTGATGGGTGGATTCCTGTTTGGAACTGTATTTATGGCCACCGATCCTGTTACCGGTTCACAGACCCCAACGGGGAAAATAATCTATGGTTTTCTCATCGGGATGTTCGCCATTATGATACGCGTTTTCAATCCGGCCTACCCGGAAGGAATGATGCTGGCTATTTTGCTGATGAACCTCTTCGCACCGCTGATTGATCATATCGTTGTGCAGCAAAACATCCGACGCCGCCTGAAACGCAGTTTGAAAGTTAGTGTCATCACCAAATAATAAGCATTATGTTCAGCAACCGATATATATTCATTTACGCCTCGGTGATGGTAATTGTTGTTGCCATTGCCCTTACCATCGTGGCGGTACAATTAAAACCAGCCCAACAGTACAACGAGCGCGTCGAGAAAATGCAAAACATTCTCACGGCTGTAAATATTGAATCGACCCCAAAAAATGCCGAAGAACTGTATAAGAAATTCATCATTTCGTCGCTGGTGGTCGACAACAAAGGGGCGGTTCGCAGTAATGCCGAAGCCTTTGACATTAACAT
>CAZPDS010000095.1:0-8503 GCA_964585485.1 uncultured Bacteroidales bacterium | reverse complement strand
ACTGATTGGTTTGCAGGTCGTAAAGCGTGGTTCCGATTTGCGCCTCCGAAATGGCCTTTACGGGATTAGCAACCACATACGGACTTGGGTTGTTGCTGATGAATACGGGATTGTCTGTTGCCCGCATTACTCGCGTAGCCTTCAGATTGCGCAACGATTTGTTAATCGGCGCTTTTTGTGCTGCTGCACTGAGGGCGAAAACGGTAACAAAAGTTAATAATAAAAACTTCTTCATAATAAAGGGTTTTGGTTAGAAATTTTTTTTGGGAATACAAATATAAGAAACATTGGGTTCGGTAGGCAAAAAAAACGAAATATACCAACTTGTTTCAAGGACAAAATCCGTGGAAATATCTCTGGTTGGTGCAATGAAACACGGGCTTATTGTTCGCTTTCTTCCGGATTGGGTCTTCCGACCGATTTTCCTGTGCGCCACATTCGGTCTGTTTCTTCGGCTTCCTGCTTCATCTCTTTCGATAATTCCCGGTCGTCGAGTTGATTCAGGTCAGGCTGTCCGGCGTTTACCCAGCAGGTGTACCAATAGTTCCCGACTTCCTTGACGGCCCGGCGTAAATTGCGTTCCGCCATTTGTGCCGAACGTTGGTGGAAGGCTTCAGCGTATTCCTGTGAGAATTGCTTTTTCATCATGCTGCCCTGGTTGTCAAGCACGTATTTTTTATCTTCAGAAAGGTTCAGCCGAAGATATTCTTCAATAATAAATACCGTATCAACCTGTCCGTGGGTCTGTTCGACCATTTTCCATGTATGATCGAGGATTTTATCTATGTATTCTGCCCGGCCAACGAGGTAATCCCATGAGCTTGCAAAGAGTTCGGGTATCCGGGTTTCCCAGAAGGCGTGTATCCCTTTTTGTGCCGGAATTTTCCCGTCGTAGAAGCGGGAGGTGTGCAGTGGAACTGTGGCATCGGCGATGTAGTGCCCGTAATTGGCGGCATAGTAAAGGATGAGGTTTTTATCTTTTTGACGGAATGCTTCTGTAAGTTTCCAGCTCATTTTTTCGATCCACCAGGGTAAGATTCCGTGTTCGCGCAGGGTGTCTTCTGTGTATTTGCTCACGGCGTCTTTCCACCAGCGCGGCACAACATCAAAAGCTTGGTCGCCGAAACGGTCGATGTCGATGTAGTGCTTTTCGGCTTCCCCTTCCACGCCGTGCGACCGCTTATCCGGATCCGTGGCGTGTTCGCTGAGGTATTCAATATGATTTTTAAAGAAGCCGACCATTTCAGAAGGCAAGGTAAAGACCGCGTAGCGATTGATCGTTCGATGCGCATAAAAGCCCCAGGCGCCAGCTTGCGGAATGTACGCCAGTAATAATAGGATTAGAACTATTCGCAGCGAGGATCCTCTTTTCATTTTATGTCTTTTTTGATGATGGCTGTTCCATTGGAAACCGGGAGCACGGGCGCCAGGTCGAAGGTGTGGCAATACACTATCACATCGTCAAGCCCAAGTTTTTGGAGGCGCTCACGGTGTGCGGCTTTTTGAATATATCCGATCACATCGTTCTTTGCACAGCTCCACAGATCGATGGCTGCATGGGTGGAATCGCACTTACTTTGAAAGTTGCCCGGGTTCATCAGCGTAGCCGCAAGTGCACCGGCAAAGAGACTATCTTCCAGACTGAATTTATTTTTCCATCCGGAACAGAGGATGATCACATCACGCTGACCAGCGATCAGGTAATTGGCCAACACCCGATGATTCAGATAGGAACCAATCAACACCTCGGCGGCTCCGTGGGCCATTTTTATGGCTTTGGTACCGTTGGTTGTGCTGTAAGCAATGGTTTTTCCGATCACCTGATCGTTCATGAAGTTGTAGGGTGAGTTTCCGAAATCGGCGAAGTCCAGCACTTTGCCATCACGTTCTCCGGCTACGATGTACCCCTGTTCTTTAAATTGCCGCGCTTCTTCAACTCCCGCCACCGGAATGATTTGTTCCACGCCATGGTGGAGGGCCGCACAAATGGTCGATGTGGCCCTGAGAATGTCTACTAAAACGACGGTCTTCTGACCGGGTTCGTAAGTGTTGAACAGGGCAGGGGAGAAACACACCTCCAGGTTTTTTTCTTTTGTTTCGGTCATCATATATCTCTTGCTTCTGACAAATATACGTTTTTTATCGAACATAGCCTGGCGGGCGCCTTCGTCGGCCATCGACCGGCTCAAAGTGGAACCCGGCCGCGGGAGGCTCTTTCTGGTAAAAATGATGTAACTTTGTATCGCTAAATAAAATTAGAACACGATGGCTACGACAAACTACGGTGGGATACCCGCAGAATTTTGTGATGAAAAGAAATCCCCGATCGTGATCCTGCCGGTGCCGTACGACGGAACCAGCACATGGATCAAGGGTGCCGATAAGGGTCCGGCGGCTATACTGGAAGCTTCGGCAAACATGGAGCTCTACGATATTGAAACGGAAAGTGAGGTTTTCCGTCAGGGAATCTTCACGGCCCGACCGGTAAAAGAGAAGAAATCACCAGAAAGGATGGCCGCCGCCGTAAAAGCTGATGTTAAAAAGTTTCTGGAGAATGGAAAATTTGTGGTGACACTGGGAGGGGAACATTCGGTTAGCATTGGCGCAATCCAGGCGTACGCTGAAAAATTCACGGATTTTTGTGTGCTTCAGTTTGATGCTCATTCGGATATGCGTGATTCGTATGAAGGCAGTAAGTTCAATCATGCGTGTGTTATGGCCCGCGCGAAGGAAGTGGCCCCCGTTGTACAGGTGGGTATTCGGAGTATGGATGCTGAGGAACGGCCGAACATTGACCCTCACCGTGTGTTTTTTCCGGAGGTCAACCGCATGGATAAATCCTGGCAGGATCGTGTTCTGAGTGCTCTGAAGCCGAATGTCTACATAACCATCGACCTGGATGTTTTTGATCCGTCGATCATGCCCTCAACAGGCACCCCTGAACCCGGCGGCATGGGCTGGTACGAAGTACTGGACCTGGTCAGCAAGGTGAACGACAAATTCAATATTGTCGGATTTGATGTCGTGGAGCTGTGCCCAAATTCGCATGATAAAGCCCCTGATTTTCTGGCGGCCAAACTGATTTATAAAATACTTAGTTATCGTTTCAATAATTAATCTAATCGATCATGAAACTTAAGAAAAAAGACCTTTTGAAAGATGTGGTAAAACACATCGATATTAAATCGTTTGATGCCCGACCGATTATCGATGCTATGCGTGATATGTCGTTCACATCACGTGATACCGCGGCGGCCGCTGACATTTTTAATCGTATGCTGCGCGACAAAGCCTGTTCAAATATTCTTACCCTGGCGGGTAGTACCAGCGCCGGTGGTTGTATGCAGATATATGTCGATATGGTCAAGCACAATATGATTGACTGTATTGTGGCGACGGGAGCCTCCATCGTAGACATGGATTTCTTTGAAGCCCTCGGTTACAAGCACTATAAGGGATCTGCCTTTATGGATGATCACGTTCTTCGTGATTTATACATCGACCGTATCTACGATACGTATATCGACGAGGAGCAGTTGCAGCATTGTGATTCAACGATAAAGAAAATTGCCGACAGCCTTGAGCCCCGGCCATACTCCAGCCGCGAGTTTATCCGCGAGATGGGCCGTTATCTTACGAAGCATTCAAAGAAAAAAGATTCTCTCGTGCAGGTTTGTTATGAACACGATGTGCCCATCTTCTGCCCTGCGTTCACCGATAGCAGTGCTGGCTTCGGGCTGGTTCTTCATCAGTACCACCGACCTGAAAAGCACATGACCATTGATTCTATTCGTGATTTTCTGGAGCTAACCCAGGTCAAAATCAAAGCGGAGACTACCGGTTTGTTTATGATAGGCGGTGGTGTTCCGAAGAATTTTACGCAGGATACGGTTGTTTGTGCGGAAGTGCTGGGCATCGAATCGCCTATGCATAAGTATGCTGTGCAAATTACCGTGGCGGATGTTCGTGATGGAGCCTGTTCCAGCTCTACCCTTAAGGAAGCCTCTTCGTGGGGGAAAGTGGATACGGCCTACGAGCAAATGGTGTATGCTGAAGCCGGCAGCGTTCTGCCGCTGATTGCCAGTTTCGTTTACCATTCCGGGGAGTGGAAAAAACGCAAGGAACGGCGTTTCTCAAAACTCTTCGATACGAAGTAAAAAAAAAGAGGCTGTCGCACGACAGCCTCTTTTTTTTTGATAAGGGGCTGCCGGGAGGCAGCCCTTTTGTTATTTCTCGATGATCATCTTCTTGGTAATCGAGCGCTGGTTGTACTCCATGGTATAGAAATACAAGCCGCTGGCAAATCCATCGAGATCGAGACTGATTTCGTGACGGCCGGCCGGATAATTCCGCTCAGCAGTCCAAAGTTCCTGTCCGAAAACGGTGGTGACAGTGAATTTTACCGTTCCGTTTTCCGGAATAAAGAACGCGATGTTCGTAGCGTCCATTGCAGGGTTTGGTGTGTTCTGTCCCAGCATGATTCCGAGACCAGCATACTCTTCAACGGCCGAACTGTTCACTACATGCACACAGGTCGAATCGTTGAAATGGTAGGCATCAGAAGAAAGTCCGGTAAAGGAGCAGAAAGTAACTTCATTGGCGGGCATGAGAAAACTGGTGGTGAAACTATAATTGGCATCAGCATCGGGTGCCAGTACACCATTCCATGTTTCGATAATCATACCGCCGCCGGTATTTACGTAGCAGACCGGTGAAGTGGTGATCGTATCGGTACCGTAGTTATGGATGGTAACCTGCGGGTGAACGAGTCCTCCGGGTACCATAGGCTCGGGGGTAATAACGGCGCTAACACCTAAATCCCGGCTAGCTTTGGGTACACGAATTTCAATATCGTCAACAGCCCATCCATTATACGCATAATCAGCAGCGTCCGAGGTAAAGGCGAAACGAAGGAAGACACTGGATTCGCCGCCCAGGAGGCTCAAATCATAAATAGACTCCTGCCAGCCGGTCCAGAATCCAGACCACTGATATTTGCCGTTCACAAAGCTGTTATACCAGTTCACACCGTCGGGGTCATTCTGGAGCCCCAGGGTGAGCCAGGTGGTTCCGTTATCGGTGCTGTATTGGAGGTTGCCGCCATCATTAGGTTCGGCCTGCCACCAATGCCAGAAACGGAGTGCCGGATTGGGGATGGAGGTGAAGTCGAATTCCGGTGACATCAGGTAATCTGTGCGGTTGTTCATGTAGTTGCCGGCCAGTCTGGTTTTCCAGCATTGCGTTGGCGAATGAGCTGCGTTAATCACGGTAGATGCCGGTACACCGTATTGCCAGATGCTCGAAGCCGAAGGTGTCCAGGCCGAGAGTGAATCTTCAAAGTCATCCATATATAAGGTAATGGGCGGCAGACCGAAGGTATTCATGCGTGCGGTATCATTGTAGGTATTCGAATCCGGAAGTTCAGCGTAGGCAAGTAACTGGTTTACGCCGCTGCCAAGTTGAATATTACCAAGGGTCACGGCAACATCTGCCGCGGGGGCCAGGGTACCGGACCAGTTGTAGATTTGTACAGCGCCGCCGTTAAACTGCCATTTGATGGGGCAGGCCGCGAGGGGGGCGGTTCCGTTGTTCAAAAGCCGCACGGTAACCGGAACATTCAGTCCGGCGGACAGGCTGGAAGCCGGTTCGTCAAAACCGGTAATCGCGGCATCCTTTTGTAAGGAGGGCGAAATGTAAACGTGGTAATCTTCGGTTTCACCATAGGTATAGGTTCCACAGGGAGTCACCGAGGAGGAGTCAGCGAATTCTTTAGCAACGATTCGAAGGGTGGTGATGCCAAAGCTTGCATCCACCGGAATCGTAACGTTTCCTGTGAGAACTTCGGTTGTGCTGTAGGGACCGCCGAATACAAGTTCGTTGGTTTGATTGAAGACGCCATCGCGGTTGTAGTCAATGTAGGCTTCACAATAGCCGTCGTACTCATAGCCTTCAAAACCGATCCCAATGGAAAAAGGATAGGTGTTTCCTAAGAAAGCAAACGCAGTTTCGCTGGTATTGTCGGTATAGGTTCCGTTGTATGGTTGGGGCGATACATTGTGAACATTCGAGAAATCAACACTGATGATATCATCGTCATAAGTGGTGGTTGCGTAGCTCTCGCAATAGGTGGGGAATTGGTTTTCAACAATTCTGTACGATGTGTCGTTGATTGCGTAGGCGTCACCGGCAAGGGAAGTCCAGGCTTTGAACGAGTAGCTGGCAAAGTTTGACAGGTCAGCGGCCGTTGCAAAAACGAAGACAGCGGTATCACCGGGTTGAATGGTCATGGATACGTTCTCTGTAACCGGTGCCAGATTGTCGATCTGATATGTAACGGGCACATTGGAAATCGGGTTAATCCCGAAGTTAACCACCTTCACGCTGACGGTTTCTGAACTAAGATTGACGGCCGAAACCGGCGTGTCAATACTCACTACTCCGGCGTCTGCTGTTGGAATACCCATAACATTTACGGCCACCTGAATGCGGGGGCTTGGGCAACCTGAGGCCGTTCCCTGAATTTTCATGTTGGGTCTTTGCATGTAGGTGGATGTATAGGTGGCTGCTGCACCACAGATACCACCGTTATCAGAATGTGCGCTTGCGGTGCTGTTGTATGTCGTTGCGCTCTGGGTTACCGCCGCATTGTTCGAATAACCATTGGGATAATTATCGAAACAAATATCGACCAGAAGATTTGAAGTGCCATCCCAGTAATAAGGTGTGCTGAATGTATGCGCATTCCATCCGTTGGTGTTGGCGTAGGAGGCATTGTAATAAACCTGCGTGAGCGAACTGCCCGTGAAGCCTGAAAGGCTTGCGGTAGTCGTAGTGCCCATTTTGATCGTTAAATCAATCAGGTTGTCACCGGCAGGGGTAACCACATCAAAGGCCAGCGCCGAAATGTTGCCGGGGCCCATGCCGAGTGCCAGAAGTTCAGCGGCCGGAATGAGATATTGTTCATGACTTCCATTGTACCACTGACCGTAAGGACTCGGGTAGGAGGAACTGTTGTTCTGGAGGGTGCCCGTGCCGATTTGGAAATCGCTGTTTGCCGAACCGGAACGTGCTTCTACATAATAATAGGTTGTGTCGTACAGAACGGGGGTTTGGAAGACACTGTCGGATCCGATGTAATTGGTACTGATAGCATCGGCGTACCAGTAAATGTTTCCGTTGGCGATAGCGGTGAGTGCGGTATCGGTAGCATAGGGAATATTAATAATGTTCGTGGTAACAGGTGCCGGCGGAACAAAGAGGGATTCCACGGAGCGTCTGGTGGTGTCGTTAAACTGGAAAGGATCTCCGGTGAGTTGAATCCAGGCGGTGAAGTCAAATACGGTATCGTGAATCGGGGCTGACATATTCACGGAAGCCGTAAAAGTGTATAGAAGAGTGTCGCCCGGTAAGATCATGGCCGGTATGTTTTCCGGTGTAATCGGGAGGCCGGCGTTCACCGTATACGTAGCTTGCAGGTTGCCGCTGATGGTGTCAGATCCGGAATTACGGATGGCCAGGGTCAGGTGTTCTACGCCCATGTTGCAACCGCCGCTTGGCATCGTAATAGCCAGTAAGGTAGCTTCCTGCGCAGGCGGTTCGTAGATTTGAATATTGTCGATAAAGGTTGCTGTTCCACTGCTTCCATTGCTGTTATAAGCATTTTCATTTTTCCCTTCAAACGCGATGGTTAGTACCGGTGCCGGAAGGAAAGCGGTGAGGTCATATTCAAAGGTACGGTAGCTGGTGTGCGCACCGTTGGGCGTCATGTGGTTGGTGAGCTGCACTCCGTTTACGGTTACGCGGAAATTCGTTGATAAATTGTCCCAATTGTAAAGTTGTTTAGCGTCGAATTTCATCACTAAATGGGAATAGCCTGCAGTGTTAATCTGCAGTACAGCGGAGGCCGCATTTCCGGGATTAACGGTGGGATCCCATACATAAGATGTGCCGGTTGGGATGGTGTCGACCGACACCTCCCAGCCACTGTAGCTTGTGGCATCGATCAACATTCCGCCAGTACCGGTGTTGGCTGCAACGGAATCGATTTTGATGCGGCCGAAGGATCCCTTGAGTACGCAGAAGTCGTTCAGGGTGGCCGGTGCATTCAGACTGTTGAAATACGGCAGTGCGACCGGTGAGTGCGCATAAAAGGTATACGAAATGGTGTCATTGGCCGTGAATTCATCGCCGGTGAGGCTTGTGAAAATTTTCAGGGTATGCAGTCCTCCGCTAATCGCAAGAGGTGTTGTAAAAACAAGGGTGTCGGCAACTTCGGGCTGTAGGGTTTCGCTGTAGAGCTGCGTAACCGTCGGCAGGTTATCGAGCTGATAGGTGAAATTGAAAGGCGTGCTGATGGCCGTGGTTCCATTGTTCAGGAAAGCTACGCTAAGCGTTTCATTTCCGGCGGCAACGCAGCCGTTGAAGTCCGGGGTAATGGCCTTCGTCAATTCGCAATCCACGCTCATGGGCGGAATGATGGAAAAATCATCAATCGATACCCCAT
>CAZPDS010000094.1:0-8604 GCA_964585485.1 uncultured Bacteroidales bacterium | reverse complement strand
CTGAAACTGCTGGATACGTTCTTTGTTACCTTCTTTAATTTTATAATGGACGGTAATCGTGTCACCGGCTTTGAACTTAGGAAGCTCCGGGATCGGGTTAAGCTGTTCCTCAACAAATTTTAATAATTCTGGCTTGCCCATAGTAGTATCGATTTGAAATTCCTGACAAAAATTGAGGTGCAAAGATAGTTGTTTTTTTTAATTCAACCTATTCGTGTTAAAAAAAAAATTATGCTGCTGAATTTCATTCGTTTTCATCGAGCAGTCCGGGCCGCCGTTGGCGGGTTCGCAACACAGCCTGTTCATGTTTCCACTGCTGTATCAGTTTATCGTTGCCCGACAGCAGTACGGGAGGGACGGGCCATTGATTGTATTCGGCGGGTCGGGTATACACTGGCGGGGCCACGAGGCCATCCTGAAAGGAGTCGGACAGTGCGCTGCATTCATCATTTAATACACCGGGTAAGAGCCGTGTAATGCTGTCGCAGATAACGATGGCTGCGTATTCACCACCACTCAGTACGTAATCGCCGATGGAGATTTCGCGGGTGATGAGGTGCTCGCGGATCCGCTCGTCGATGCCTTTGTAATGACCGCAAAGGAGGATAATATTTTCTGACAAAGAGAGCTGATTAGCCATGCTCTGATTGAATAACTGGCCATCCGGACTGGTATAGATCACCTCCTCGTAGGTGCGTTGTGAACGAAGATCTTGCAGGCAGCGGTCCACCGGTTCAATCATCATGACCATGCCGGCACCGCCCCCGAAGGGATAGTCGTCGACTGTGTGATGCTTATTGGTTGCGTAATCGCGCAACTGATGCAGATGTATTTCAGCCCGGCCCTTCTCCTGGGCCCGTTTGATCATGCTGTGATGAAACGGTCCGTCGAACATTTCCGGAAATAAGGTGATGATGTCAATGCGCATGCAATTTCTTTTGTGGGGTGCAAAGTAAAAAAAAATCCCCCCAACCGTAACATTTTTTCATTATTTCGTCATGGTAAAGAGTATTTATCTAAATTTGCAATTTATAATACGTCTAAATAATGCTGCTGACTGAATTGGCCGTGGGGCAAAAGGCTTATATCTCGAGGATACGTGGGCGATCATCATTTCGTAAACGTATGCTGGAGATGGGGTTTGTACCGGGCAAAGAGGTAAAGACGTTAAGGAAAGCGGCTTTTAAAGGTCCGGTCGAGTTTACAATTCTGGGTTCTTATGTGGTACTCAGGTACGATGAAGCCGAACTGGTGGAGATAGATTGGACGCCGGATACGGTGGCTTCTTTTTCAGAGGAGTACGGTACTTTTACGTCCGGCGAAACATCCCACAGCACCCCTCCGGGTCGCAAGGAAATTACGGTGGCCTTAGTGGGAAATCCCATAGCGGGCAAGACCAGTATGTTTAACCTGATTACCGGATCGCATGAGCGCGTGGGGAATTACAGCGGGGTAACGGTAGAGGCCATGGCGCGTGAACTGGAATACCAGGGTTATCGGATTAAGTTGGTTGATTTGCCCGGCACCTATTCCATTGGTTCGGATCAGCCTGTGAATCGTGTGATCCGCGATTATATCTATAAAGAGGTACCCGATGTTGTGGTGAATGTGGTGGATGCCACCAACCTGGAGCGAAATCTTTTTTTAACTACCGACCTGATTGATATGGATGTGCGCCTGGTGATGGCGCTGAATATGTCGGAAGCCCTTGAACTATCGGGTGACCGCTTCGATACCACGGCCTTTGGAAAGATCACCGGGGTCCCGGTTATCCCGGTGGATGCGGTGCATGAGAAGGGTCGTGAAGCCTTGTTGGATGCGATACTGGAAATGTACGCCGGCCGTCACCCGGATTATCGCCATGTGCATATTAATTACGGGGGTGAAGTGGAGCAGTCCATTCGGCGCGTTCAGTCGAAGATTCGGGTTCCGGAAAATGCCTTCCTCACGGACCGTTATTCCAGCCGGTTTTTGGCCATTCGCTTGCTGAACCGTGATAACATTGCCTACGACCGGATTTCCGGCGCTCACAATAGGGCGGAAATTGAAGGAGTTGTAGAGGAGGAAATGACCCGTTTGCAAAAATGCTATGTGTCCAGTAGTGAGAATGTAATTACAGATGCGAAATTTGGGTTTATCGCAGGGGCGCTGAAAGAGACCTTTTATCCGGCGGCCCGCCAAAAGCGTAAGGTGTCTGACAGCATCGATGCGGTGTTGATGAACAAGTATTTTGGTTTCCCGATTTTTATTTTTTTGATGTGGTTGATGTTTTGGGCCACCTTCAAGCTTGGGGAGTACCCTATGCAGTGGATCGAACATGGCGTGGCCTGGTTGTCGTCGCTGGTGATGAATCTTATGCAGCCGGGCATGTTCCGGGATCTTCTGGTCGACGGCGTAATCAGCGGTATGGGCGGTGTTATTGTTTTTCTGCCGAATATCCTGCTCCTGTATTTTTTTATCGCCCTGATGGAAGATACCGGTTATATGTCGCGGGCGGTATTCTTGATGGATCGGCTGATGCATAAAATTGGCCTGCATGGGAAATCGTTTATTCCTCTTGTTATGGGATTTGGGTGTAATGTGCCGGCAATTTTGGCTACCCGAATTTTGGAGAACCGCAATGAACGCCTGATAACGATCCTGATTAATCCATTTATTTCTTGTAATGCCCGATTGCCGGTATATGTACTGTTCATTAGCGCCTTTTTTCCTGATTACAGCGGCACGATGCTCTTCGGAATCTATACCCTGGGGATCGTGGTTGCGATACTTACAGCCTTGGTGCTGCGTAAGACATTTTTTCGCGAGCGGCCTCAACCCTTTGTGATGGAGCTGCCGCCTTACCGCATGCCCACCCGCAAAGCTCTGCTGATGCACATGTGGAGGCGAAGCCAACAGTACCTTCGCAAGATTGGCGGCGTAATTTTAATCGCCTCGGTTTTGTTCTGGGCCCTGAGTTATTTTCCACGGAATCCGGCCGCTCTCAAACCCCTGCAGGCTGAGATGGCTTCGTTAACGACCACGTACGATCATCGCCTGTCGGAGCTCCGCCCTGCCGACAGTCTGGCGTTTCAGCATATCGCTGCCGAAAAGGAGGCGACGCTTCACGCGCTGCAACTTCGTGAAAAACGGGCTCAGCGTGAACACTCCTGGCTCGGTAGTATGGGCCGTTTTATCGAACCTGCTATACGTCCGCTGGGTTTCGACTGGCGCATCGGGATCAGCATTATCAGCGGCATTCCCGCCAAGGAAATTATCGTTAGCAGCCTGAGTATATTGTATCAAGTGGATGATGTAGAAGGCACCGAAGCGACCCTGGTACAAAAACTCCAGGCCAGTGGCAAAGGTTCAGGGGGCGACACGGTGGGCGGTATCACGCCTCTGGTGGCCCTGTCTTTTCTTGTTTTCGTTCTTTTGTACCTCCCCTGTATCGGAACACTGACGGCCATCAGCCGCGAGGCGGGCAGTTGGAAGTGGGGCGCTTTTATGCTGGTGTATTCTTTCTCTATCGCCTGGTTGCTGTCGTTCGCCGTCTATCAGCTAGGATCACTAATGGGATATTGATATGTGGCAGATGTGGATAACGTTCGGAATCATTGGGCTGGCAGTAGCGGCAACGCTATTGCTGACCATACGTCGCTGGCGGAAATTGAAACAGCCTGACCCCTGCAAGAATTGTACGGCCACATGTGGCGACTGTGCCTTGCACAAAGAACTTCAACCTGCGAAAAAAAAAGGCGTGACGCACTGATTAGGATTTCAGCGGCTTGGCATATTGGAGAACGTCGGCCCCGTCGATCTGTTTGTCGCACAAAATCACCAATCGCTCGATAACGTTACGTAACTCCCGGATGTTTCCGGTCCAGCGAATACGCTGCAATTCGTCAATCGCGGATGCGGTGACCGGGAGGGGCAATTTGCCCTGCCCTTCGCAGATCTCAGCAACGAAGTGCCGGGCTAACAAGGGAATGTCGTCCAGACGTTCGTGCAGGGGTGGAACCTGTATCAGGATTACGCTCAGGCGATGGTAAAGATCCTCGCGAAAATTTCGTTGTTCAATTTCTTCGACAAGATTTTTATTTGTGGCAGCGATCACTCTTACGTTGACCGGAATTTCTTTTTCACCGCCCACACGCGTAATTTTGTTTTCCTGAAGCGCTCGCAGTACTTTGGCCTGGGCCGACAGGCTCATGTCGCCGATTTCATCCAGAAACAGCGTACCACCGTCGGCCAGTTCGAAGTCGCCCTTTCGCTGTTTTATGGCCGAGGTAAAGGAGCCTTTCTCATGTCCAAAAAGTTGACTCTCGATCAGCTCCGATGGGATGGCGGCGCAATTTACTTCAATGAACGGCATTCGGGCACGCTTGCTTTTTTCGTGCAGCCAATGTGCCACCAGCTCTTTGCCGGTGCCGTTTTCGCCGGTAATAAGCACACGGGCATCGGTGGGAGCCACCCGTTCAATCATGTCGCGGACTTGTTGAATGGACGGAGATTCCCCGATCATATCAAAACCCTTAATCACCTTTTTCTTTAGAATTTTGGTTTCGTTGATCAGCGATGATTTGTCCATCGCGTTGCGTAGCGTGATTAGCAAGCGGTTCAGGTCGAGGGGTTTGCTGATATAGTCGAAGGCCCCCAGTTTGATGGCTTCTACCGCTGTTTCAATGTTGCCGTGTCCGGAAATCATTACCACCGGTGTATCGCTTTGCTTTAGTATGTTTTTCAAGACCTCCAGACCATCCATCTTCGGCATCTTTATATCGCAGAGGATGAGATCGTACTTTTCTTTTTCAATCATTTGCAAGCCCTCGATCCCGTCGGCGGCTTCTTCCACTTTGTATTTTTCGTACTCAAGGATTTCCCGCAAGGTGCTGCGGATGCTTTTTTCATCATCAATAATGAGAATCTGAGCCATATGCTATTTTTTTACAAATGTATTAGAAAAGTACCTGTCGCCCCTGAACATCCTCATTAATTTTTTCATTAACCGCTAAAATGACAATGCTTACCGCAATAATTTTTCTGAAATGATGAATTCGCCTACATTTGTCAACCCTTTTACCACGACCCTTCTCCTGACGGGGATAAAAACTATTCTCTATGAATTATAAGGCAATCAGAGTTTTGGTTCACATTCTAGGAGTGATGGTATTTCTGTCGCTGCCGGTATTGATGGCGCCCCGAAACATTAGTTTTAGTGATAGGTTTGTGGCACCTATGGGCCGTGTCGGAATGATGACCAATTTCCTGCTGGTGCTGTATTTCTATATAAATTACTTTTTGCTGATTCCGGCGTACTACTTTAAGAAGAAGTATTGGATTTTTTCTGTTTTTACCCTGCTGTTACTGTTGGTCGTGATCCTGGTGCCCATGACGTTGCTTGTATTGTCGCCGCAGGAGATGCCGCCGGGTATGCCGGGGCATCATCACGGTCCTCCGAACGGGCAGCGGGGAATTCCACTTCGGGGCGATGACCTAATGCTTTTTCTGCTGGTCTTCGTGGGTTCACTGATGGTTCGAATCAATGCCCGCTGGAAAGCCGCGGAGCAGGAGCGGGTCTCGGCGGAACTGGCGCATTTAAAAGCACAAATAAATCCTCACTTCTTGTTTAACACCTTGAATAGCATTTACGCCCTGGCCATTCAAAAATCCGATGAAACGCCTGAAGCCGTGGTGCGGCTTTCGGGGATGATGCGTTATGTAATTCAGGAGGCGGATAAAGATTTGGTTCCGCTTGATAAGGAAATAGCGTATCTGCGTGATTATATTGATTTGCAAAAAATCCGTCTGAGCCGCACCACCCGACTGGATTTTTCGGTGGATGGCGATACCACCGGAAAAATGATTGCACCGCTGTTGTTGATCCCCTTTGTCGAAAATGCATTCAAGTATGGCGTCAACCCTGAGAAAGAGGCCGGCATTCGAATCGGAATTGTAGTATCGGACGGACGCCTTGACATGATTGTTCGTAACGACAAGGTGGTCCAGGCAGCGGATGGAGAGAAGTCCGGGATCGGTATTCAAAACACACGCAATCGCCTGGAACATATTTACGGTCATGGTTTTTTGCTGGATATTAAAGAAACAGACAAAGAATTTATGGTAACCCTGAATTTAGTACTTGCATGATAAACGCCATTGCACTGGATGATGAGCCCCTGGCCCTGAAGGTGATTGAGAATTTCTGCCAGCAGGTGGAATATGTGCAGCTACAGCGTAGCTTTACACGCCCCTCAGAAGCGAAAAAATATCTGCGGAAATTCCCGGTGGACTTGATTTTCCTCGATATTCAGATGCCTTCCCTCTCGGGCATCGACTTCTGCAAAACAATACCGCAGAATACAATGGTGGTCTTTGTTACCGCGCACAGCGAATATGCCGTGGAAGGCTTCAATCTCAGTGCCCTGGACTATTTGTTGAAGCCCTTCACAATGCATCGGTTTAAACAGGCTATGCAAAAAGCCCGGGAATATCATCAGTTTCTCACCGACCGCCTGGCGCCCGAAATCAATTATATTTTTGTCCGCGCCGATTATAACCTGATTAAAATTGATCTGGCCGATATCCTGCTGATAGAGGGCTGCGATGATTATATAAAAATTGTGCTCAAGGGAGATAAAAAAGTCGTAGCGAGAATGACCATGAAAGCCATTCAGGAACGTCTGCCTTCCGGCGAATTTGTGCGCATCCACCGCTCCTACATCGTGGCCGTAAACAAGATTGAACGCATCCATGGCAGGAATATCCTCATCAACAGTAAGGAAATCCCTGTGGGAAACAGCTACGAGGCCAACCTCCAGCATCTGCTCGGACATTGATTTTTACCGCTCAATTTCTTGCATTAACCTATTTTTTTTGTACGTATGGGAAAATAAGGAAACATTTGTGCAATCAACCAAATTAACCTTATCGAAAACCATGCGATTAAATTTGTCATTGTCTGGATGTATAGGTATGCTCATGCTGCTGGGTGTGCCCGCCGTGGGCCAGCAGGCAGAAACCTACACATTTTGTACGGGAACATCTTACGCCTATCTTATCGATACATCGGCGACCACCTCCTCGGCCTACTTTGCCCGCTACAACATTGGAAGTACGGCCTACACAGCACATCTGTCGAAGGATACCATTTATCAAACCTATGGGATGGGCAAGGAAGGCGGAGGCTATGCTTCGGTAAAAAAATGGGCCATTACGGGACCCAATACGGTAACGAATACCTGGACCTACAACGGTACAAATCTGCACCATGATATTTGCCCTCTGCCGAATGGGAATGTACTGGTCATTGCCAGCGAATCCAAAACATCTACGCAGATTCAGGCTGTGGGCGGCACTTACAGTGGCTCGGCGACCTTCGAGAAAATTCAGGAAATTCATCCTACCGGTGCCACAACGGGAACGGTGGTGTGGGAATGGAAACTCTGGGATCACCTTTGCCAGAGCACAACACCATCAGAACCAAATTATGTGACTTCGGTGGCATTGAATCCCCAATTGTTTAATATTGGCCTGGTGACGGCCAGTGATTTTTTTCATTTGAATGGACTGGATTATAATGCTGAACTGGATCAGATCGTTTTTAGTTCGCACATGAAAAATGAGGTTTATATTATTGACCATAGCACCAGCACGGCCGAGGCGGCTTCTCATAGCGGGGGGCTTTCCGGTAAAGGCGGTGACTTTTTGTATCGCTGGGGACGTCCTCAAAACTACGGTTGTACTGCCAATGGCAACGGGATTACGCTAAACGTAATTCACGATGCCCGCTGGGTTGCATCCACCAATCAGGATTATCCGGGGTACATCAGTCTGTTTCATAATGGTGGTTGCAGTGGAGGCCATGCGGCCGTGTTGTTTTTACCGCCTTACGATGGTAATCATGGCTATACCTACACGGCAGGCAGTGTACTTGGTCCCAATGCAATTACGCCAACCACTCCGTCTTTCAGTGTGAGCAATATGGGCGGTGTGCAGGTGCTGGAAAACGGGAATATCCTGGTGACGAATCCTAACTCTAAATTCTATGAAGTGAACGGAACGGGCACAACCTATCAGCAGGTTTCAGTGGGTACGGTACAGTCCGACCGTTTAAAACTGTGCGATGTTCGCTATCCGACGGTAAGCGCAACGGCAACGCCAACCACAGTTACCGAAGGCGCAACGATAAACCTGGGCGCAACGGCCAGCTCGGTCACGGAATCCAGCCCGACTTTTAACTATAGCTGGTTGTCCACACCATCAGGTTTTTCAGCATCCACACAGAATCCAACGGCAATCCCATCAAGTGCCGGAAATTATACCTATACGGTTACTGTTACTAATAATATCGGGTGTACAGCCACCGCTTCAGTAAATGTAACGGTCAACACGGCCACCGGTTTCATTAGTGAGCCGCTTAACCAGGTTCCGGAATTGGTATTGTTCCCCAATCCCAGCAATGGATTGGTTCATATCAACGAAGCCTTTTTGGCAGAACATTCCGATTTTCTGGTAGAAGTATTTGATGTCACCGGTAAGCTTATCCACTCCGAAAGTGCACCGGCAATAATCGACCTTTCCGCTGTCGGAGACGGCATCTACTATTTTTATGTTCGCACAGAA
>CAZPDS010000093.1:0-8654 GCA_964585485.1 uncultured Bacteroidales bacterium | reverse complement strand
GTAAGCTTTGCGTGGACCAACAGCAACACCAGCATGGGACTTGCAGCCAGCGGTACAGGCAACATTCCGGGTTTCACCGCTGTCAATACGGGCAGTACACCGGTGTCGGGCACCATCACGGTGACCCCTACGGCCAACGGATGCACGGGCAATGCCGTGACCTACACCATTACAGTTAATCCCTTGCCAAGTCTGACTTTCCCGCCCCTGAGTGCTCTCTGTGTGGGTTCTTCATCACTAAACCTAAATATGGCCACGCCTGCAGGCGGTACGTATTCCGGCACGGGCGTCAGTGGCTCATCCTTTAATCCCGCCACGAGCGGTGCAGGAACGTTCACCCTTACTTATGCTTATACCGACGGTAACGGATGTTCGAATACTACCACCCAGAACATTACAGTAAATGCAAGTCCTACCGCCAACTTCACCATCAGTCCGACCGTGGGCTGCGTGGGCGTTCCGGTAACTGCTACTTACACTGGTAACGGCGGGGCCGGGGCAAGCTTTGCCTGGGGCTTTAACGGCGGTAGTGCGAACCCGGGAACGGGCGCCGGTCCGCAATCCATAAGTTGGACTTCGGCTGGTACCTATACGGTTAGCCTGACGGTAACCGAAAACGGCTGTCCGTCGATACAGTACACTCAAAACGTTACGATCGGACAGGTTTTAGCCACCGGTCAGCTTACACAGCATGTGAGCTGCAACGGACTGGGCGATGGTGCCGCTACGGTGAGCGTGAGCGGTGGCGCACAGCCCTACGATTACAACTGGAACAGCAATCCGGTGCAAAGCACGGCCTCGGCCACCAACCTGGTGCCCGGAACGTATGTGGTACTTGTTACCGATGATGCAGGTTGCACGGCCAGCAGCAGTGTTACCATTACTGAACCGACGGTCCTGTTGGCCGATATCACCGACAGCCTGATGGTGGCGTGCTATGGCATGCAAACGGGCATGGCCAAAGTGACGGCATCGGGCGGAACATTGCCTTATACCTACGCATGGGCATCGTCGCCTTCAACAACTACCCAGGTTTCGAATTATCCGGCCGGCAGTTATAGCGTAACGGTCACCGACGACAACGGCTGTGACGTTATCATACCGTTCACTATCACACAAAATCCGCAATTGGTGCTGAACCTTTTACCTACGGACGAAGGTTGTGAAAACAGTTGCAGCGGCCTTATTGCCACACAGGTCTCCGGTGGGTTGGCTCCGTTTACGTACAGTTGGAGCAATGCCAGCACAGCTGACAACCTGGCGAATCTCTGTCCCGGTAATTACAGTCTTAGTGTCTCGGATGCGGCGGGCTGTGTGGTAACAGGCAGTACCAGTATCCTGACGAATACCTATCTCACGGCAACGGCCAGTGTTACACCTCTGATGGGCATAGCCCCCTTGGATGTTAATTTTAGTTACACCGGCACTGGCGGGACTCTTTTTGACTGGGATTTTGGCGATGGAAGCACCTCAACCAGCATGAATCCTGTTCACACCTATACTACCGAAGGAGTTTATACCGTAACACTGATCGTAAACAGTGGTATTCCGGACAATTGTGAAGAAGTATTCACCATCGAGATTACGATCTATCCTCCATCGTCCATCGAAATCCCCAATGTATATACGCCGAATGGCGATGGTTTCAACGACGCCTTCCTGGTGAAGTCAGTTGGACTTGATCGCGAAAGCATGCTCATCTTTAACCGTTGGGGTCGCAAAGTGGCTGAGTGGAGTGAGCTCCACGGTCAGTGGGACGGCCGCATGGATGGCGGTGCCGAAGCGGCAACGGGTGAGTATTTCTACATCTTTGATGCCGCTGGCTACGACGGAAAGGAATACAAAATAAACGGAACGGTGACCTTGCTCCGGTAGCGGGTGCTGTTTTCACGGCTCTACAAAAAAGAAAGAGGCCGTCTCATCAAGAGGCGGCCTCTTCTGTTTTCTTCGAAAACTTATTTGGAGAGCTCAGTAATTTCAGCCATATTTCCAATGGTGCAACCAGCCGGATTTGGCATTTTCAACAAACGGAAATTGAAATACACCCGCAGTCCATCCTTATCAAATGACGGCTCGAGCTTGTCTTTCGGAATCAAGATTTGTTGAGGGGCATCGGATTCGGGTTTATTAATAACGATCACGGTGCCGCAGCCTGATTTGGTGTATTGATGGGAAATTACACCGCAGGTTTTGCCGGCCTTGTCGCCAGCGGCGGTGTTGCAGCTTGATTTTGTTTTACAGCCTGCGGTAAAAACCAGGAGGCAGCTCAATACTACTAGAATATTTCTCATAATAAGATCATAAAAAAAACCCGGGAACGGAGATTCCGTTATCCCGGGTTATTCATTAACGAATTGATTAGTGGATAAGCACTTTAATTACTTTCTGGAAGCTGGTATTTGTCGCACCGATGCGCACCAGGTAAGTAGCAGCGGCCAGCTGGCTTACGTCAAAACTGGTTTCAAGGCGATGGTTGTCGGCAACAATGGTTTGTCCGGAAATTTTCTTTCCGTTGATGTCAAACAGATCCACAACGATTTCTTTGTATTCCGGAAGGTTGCTGGCTTCAACGCGGAGCTTGTTACCCGACTGGAAGGCGGTGCAGGTGGCTTCACTGCTGGCACCCTCAACGCCGGTGGTGAGGCCGGTGGGAATGCGGAAGGAGAAGATGCGGGTTTTCTGTCCGGAGACACTGTATTCACCCGTATGCCAGAATAAGGTACCATCGGAAGGATCGAGGCAAGTATGTGAATAATCGCCAAAGCGGTTACCTCCGGTAATAGCGGTGGTTCCAGCGATCGCGCTCTGTTCGGTATAGGTCATCTGGCCCAGGGGGTCAACGGCGTTACGGCCGGTGTAGCGGATGCTGGGGTATACGTTGGAGGGGCTGATTCCGGAAACGGCGTAGGCCATTCCGATGGAACCATTATCGTCCATGGCAATACTTCCGCACCAGCGGTACAGACCGTCCGGGGTATAGGTTCCCTGCTGGTGGATGCTCCAGGTGTTGGTGCTGGTGTTTTTCCGCAGTTCCAGCCACATGATACTGCGTTGGCTGCTGCTGATTTTTACACCGGCGCAAAGAACCACGGAGTTATATCCAGTCCAAACACGGTGCTGCGCACGGTAGGTGAACACGCCGCCAATACCATCAAGGTACTGCGTGGTGCCCGGCTGATCAATGTCGTTCCAGGTAGAGTTGTAGGAAGCGTCGAAGGCATTGGGGGTCTGCAATTCGGTTGGCCCGGTAACGGTAAGAGAGGCCGTGGTTCCCCAGTTAACAGCGGCTTCAAAAACATTAACCGCATCGTGATAAGAGGCACCCCAACCATCATCCTCGTAAGAGAAAATAGGGCAGGGCGTTCCGGCGGCGGGCAAGGCACCATCGGCGTCTGCCGGCAGCGGGCAGAAGAAACCACTGGGTTTCGGCGGCGAATAGGTGGCCGATACCATACGGGGGCTGGTGCCACCGGCAATCATTACGCTGCGCTCAAAGCACATGACGCGCTGAGTTGAGGTATTGGCGGTCATATAATAACCATCCACCCAAATGCTGAACTTGAGGTAATCGGGGAAAAGAGGGGAGGTATACTGCCAGGTATTGTACGCTCCGGTAGGGTCGTTTGTAGTTGACACCGCAATATAAATTTTGTTGCCAGAGCTTCCAAACTGGCTGATAAACCAGCGATCAGCGTATTTATCATACATTACAATAGGGTCACCATCATCAACACCGAACAATAGGTCGCCAAGGTCGAACGGACCGCCACCTGCAACCGCGCCGCCGGTTTTGGTGTAAACGCGGTAGGCACAGTTCACAGCCTGTACATAATGATTCGGTCCTGCCGCACCGGTGGGATCCGGGGGCGTGTAACCACCGGTCTGGCCAACCCAGTTGTTGACGATGGTCAGTCCTTTTTTGGTTCCCATTTCCGTCTGCATGCCCGGAATGGGTTCGCCAACGCGCGGATACGCATCGGGATTCACTCTTTCCACGTTGGGATTGCGGTACTTACGATCCTTGGATTCCTTGAGGATGAGTTCACGGTTTTGCTCCTCTTCCGTCATGGGAGCCATCTCCCGAAGCGGACGGGTTTGTCTGAATTCATCAGGGTAAAATGTTTCAGAGGGGCCACTGATAATCTGTGCCTGACTGCTGAGCCCGAACCCCAAAAGCAGGCTTGCAATGAAAAGTAATGGTTTCTTCATAATCGTTGAATGTTTGGCCAAAAATACCAAAAAAAATTAAACTTAACACACGAATGGGCGCTTTCGTCGTGAAAAATCACAAACTTGTCTGATGTTAGTATTATGAATAAGTTCCTAATTGCTTATCAGATGCGGTCGGGGCAGTTTTCACATTCGGGGTCGGCGCTGCATTTTTTACATTCCAGACTTTTATTGTACATATCCATGGCACGGGCCGACATCCCCATGCTGGAAAAGCCGCCATCGTGGAAGAGGTTCTGCATTGTCACCTTTCGGGTGAGGTCAGAGAACAGGGTTACGCAGTAGTTGGCGCATTCGTCGGCCGTGGCGTTGCCCAGGGGCGACATGCGTTCGGTGAAGTCGAACAGGCCGTTGATGCCTTTAATTCCCTTGCCGGCTGTGGTATAGGTGGGGGATTGAGACACGGTATTGATGCGCACTTTCTTCTCGCGGCCATAAATGTAGCCGAAACTACGGGCGATGGATTCGAGGGCGGCTTTGGCATCGGCCATATCGTTGTATTCGAACAGTGTGCGTTGGGCGGCTACGTAAGAAAGGGCGAGTACGGAACCCCATTCGTTGATGGCATCCATTTTTTTGGCCACCTGCAGCATTTTGTGAAAAGAAACCGCCGAAATATCGATGGTTTTCATGAAGTAGCCGTAATCAAGGTCATCGTAGCCGCGTTTTTTGCGGACGTTGGGCGACATGGCAATGGCGTGGAGGACGAAGTCGATTTTGCCGCCAAAAAGCTCCATGCTGCGCGCGAAAACATGTTCAAGGTCCTTAACATCGGTGGCGTCGGCGGGGATAATTTCGGCGGCGCATTGTTCGGCCAAGCGGGCGGTATCGCCCATGCGAAGAGCCATCGGGGTGTTGGTCAGGGTAAAAACAGCCCCTTGTTCGTGGGCTTTTACGGCGACCTGCCAGGCCAGGGAGGATTCGTTGAGGGCGCCGAAGATAATGCCTTTTTTTCCGGTAAGTAGATTATTCATCTTAGCTGGATTAAGTGAGTTCGGGCTAAAAAATAGA
Source organism: uncultured Bacteroidales bacterium (assembly GCA_964585485.1). Classification (GTDB taxonomy): domain Bacteria; phylum Bacteroidota; class Bacteroidia; order Bacteroidales; family CAIWKO01; genus CALGYY01. The sequence goes on along the minus strand of CAZPDS010000093.1, from coordinate 3,413 downwards.
AAAAGGGCCCAAAGGGACCCTTTTCGATACAGTTGGGGTGAATTTATTTTATCATGTCCACAACCGCTTTAAAGGCCTCGGGCTGGTTCAGCGCCAGTTCGGCCAGGGTTTTACGGCTGAGGGTGATGTTTTTACTGTGAAGTTTTCCGATGAAAACGGAGTAGGACATTCCGTAGGGGCGAACGGCGGCGTTGATACGCTGGATCCACAAGCTTCGGAAATTTCCTTTTTTGTCTTTACGATCGTTGTAGGCGTAAGTCATGCTGCGTTCGTACGCATTCTTGGCTACGGTCCATACATTTTTCCGGCGGCCGAATTGTCCTTTGACGCGGCTCAGAATTTTTTTCCTTTTTTGCCGTGATGCAACGGCGTTTACTGATCTTGGCATAACGTTGATTTTTTACTTCAGCGGCCGCAGGGCGGCTCTTCGTTGGCTGAAAGCAAGTTAAACAATGAATAAATTACATTCCCAGGGCACGCTTGACATTCTTCTCATCTGCCGGAGAAACCAGGGCTTTGTACGTAAGGTTACGTTTCTGCTTCTTGGTTTTCTTCGTCAGGATGTGGCTTTTGTAAGCATGCTTTCTGGTAAGTTTACCGGTGCCGGTTACTCCAACTCTTTTCTTGGCTCCGGATTTTGACTTCATCTTTGGCATTCCTGAATGAATTAAGGTTAATAATTATATGGATAAAAACTACTTCTTTGGGGCGATAATCATAATCATACGCTTTCCTTCCAGTCGGGGCATCATTTCCGGCTTTCCGTATTCCGACAGATCGTCGGCAAACTTTAGCAGGATAATCTCGCCTTTATCTTTATAGACGATCGACCTTCCGCGGAAAAAAACATCTACTTTCACCTTGGCACCTTCCTGAAGAAATTTAATCGCGTGCTTCAACTTGAAATCAAAATCGTGATCATCGGTATTCGGTCCCAGCCGGATTTCCTTAACCACTACTTTCGCTGATTTCGCTTTAATCTCTTTTTGTTTCTTCTTTTGTTCGTAGAGGTACTTTTTGTAGTCAACCACCTTGCAGACGGGCGGATTGGCGGTCGGGGAAATTTCCACGAGATCCAGTCCGTGTTTTTCTGCCAGGTCAATGGCCTCCCGTATGGGCATAATCACGGCTTCGATATTTTCGCCGACGACCCTCACCACGGGGGCTTTGATGCGTTCATTGATGCGGTGCAGATCTTCTTTCCGCTGAAATCCCCTGCGTTGAAAAGGAGGGGTATGGCCTAGTTGTGCTATGATTGTATCTCCTATTTTTGTTTATATTCGTGTTCGTTGGTCGTGCTATTCGGTCATTTGCCGGATTTCTTCTTTAATCATGGCGGCAAAGTCTTCAATACGCTGTGTTCCCAGATCGCCGCTGCCGTGTTTGCGGATGGAAACGGTTCCATCGGCTTCTTCCTTTTCGCCAACAATGATCATGTAGGGAACTTTGTCCAGCTCGGCATCGCGTATCTTCTTGCCGGTCTTTTCATTACGTTCGTCTACCCGACCACGGATGTCCGATTTATCCAGCAAAAGTAATACTTTTTTCGCATAATCAATATACTTCTCGCTGATAGGCAGAATGATGACCTGTTCGGGGGAGAGCCACAGGGGGAACTTTCCGGCGCAATGCTCGATGAGTACGGCCACAAAGCGTTCCATGGAACCAAAGGGGGCCCGGTGAATCATGACGGGTCGGTGCTTGCTGTTGTCGTTGCCGGTATATTCCAGTTCGAAGCGTTCGGGGAGGTTGTAGTCCACCTGAATGGTGCCCAATTGCCATTTTCGGCCAATGGCATCGCGGACCATGAAGTCGAGCTTGGGCCCGTAAAAAGCGGCTTCGCCAATTTCGATGGTAGCCTTCATCCCTTTTTCTTCAACGGCTTCGATGATGGCTTGTTCCGCTTTCGTCCAGTTTTCGTCGGTGCCGATGTATTTTTCTTTATCGTTGGGATCGCGCAGCGAAATCTGAGCCGTGTATTCCTTGAAATCAAGCGCGCGGAAAATGTGCAGAACAATGTCCATGACGCCCTTGAATTCATCCTTTACCTGGTCGGGACGGCAGAAAATGTGGGCATCATCCTGTGTAAAGCCCCTGACGCGGGTCAGCCCGTGCAACTCGCCGCTTTGTTCGTAGCGGTAAACGGTGCCAAATTCCGCCAGCCGTACCGGAAGATCTTTGTACGAATGCGGCTTGCTGGAATATATTTCGCAGTGGTGCGGACAATTCATGGGTTTCAGCATGAATTCTTCGCCTTCAATGGGGGTTTTGATGGGTTGAAACGAATCCTTGCCGTATTTCTGGAAGTGGCCGGAGGTTTTGTAGAGCTCAACATTCCCGATGTGCGGGGTGATGACCTGCTGATAACCGGCTTTGCGCTGAACTTCCTTCAGGAAACGTTCCAGCTTTTCGCGCAGTGCAGCGCCTTTCGGCAACCAGAGCGGCAATCCGCTGCCCACCCGTTGTGAAAAAGTGAAAATTTCAAGTTCCCGGCCCAGTTTACGGTGGTCGCGTTTCTTCGCTTCCTCCAGCAGGGTCAGGTATTCGGTGAGTTCTTTTTGTTTCGGGAAGGTGATGGCGTACAGGCGGGTCAGCTGTTTGCGTTTCTCATCACCGCGCCAGTAGGCACCCGCAACGCTCAGCACTTTCACCGCGCGGATGAAGCTGGTGTCCGGCAAATGCGGACCCCGGCAGAGATCGGTAAACGAACCGGACTCATACAGGCTGATGGTGCCGTCTTCCAGTTCGCTGATCAGTTCCAGCTTGTATTCGTCGTTTTTGCGGGTGAAAAAATCCAGGGCTTCCTGCTTGCTGACGTCCTTGCGCACCAGCGGCTGGTCTTTGCGGGCCAGTTCGAGCATTTTATCTTCAATCGCTTTGAAATCCGCATCGGATATCACGCGATCACCCAGGTCAATGTCGTAATAAAAGCCATTTTCAATATCCGGTCCGATGCCGAATTTGGTGCCGGGGTACAGCACTTCGATGGCTTCGGCCAGGAGGTGAGCAGAACTGTGCCAGAAGGTAGCTTTCCCCTCGGGGTCGTTCCAGGTCAGCAATTTGATATGTGCATCGCGGTGAATCGGGCGGGTAGCGTCCCACACCTGATCATCAACCTTGGCGGCCAGTACGTTGCGGGCCAGGCCTTCGCTGATGCTGCGGGCAATCTCCAGCCCGCTAACCCCTTCCGGGAATTCACGTACGCTGTTATCGGGTAATGTGATATGTATCATGTTTTTAAAAGTGGGTGCAAAGATAGGAAAAATCTCCGGCCTGGCAAGGGAAAATAGCGTAAAGTTTGAGCACGCCCTTCCTTGCTGAAAGCTTATTAATAGGCTATGAATAGGATGGGAAGGACTACCTGACGATCGTCACATTGCCGTGCTTCTGTTCTGCTGCGCCGTTTTGATAGA
>CAZPDS010000092.1:0-8822 GCA_964585485.1 uncultured Bacteroidales bacterium | reverse complement strand
CTGTGATGGATCACAATACCGGTGATGTCCGTCAACCGGCGTTTTTTGTACGCGCCTTTCCCTTTGGGAAGGCTGTTTACAAGGCTGATAATTTTAAGTGCTGTCATGCTTGCTCCTGCTAATAAAGCGATGGCCACCACGCCAGCGATGATCCACCACTTGGTTTTCATTTTGAAATGCTTATTTGTCGCGAATAAATGATCTTTGAGTTGGGATTCTTGCTCAGGATGGACTGCTGAAGCTTGCGGCGGGAGAATATCCAAAGCCAGGGCTTGTAGCGCTCACCCCGATAGACCGTCTGAATAAGGCTGTCGGTACTTTCGATGTGAACCTTTTGAGTGTCTGCCATAGCCACCCCGCTTACCCGGTAATACTCGTCCTGGTAGTTGAAGATCCTGGCCTTTACAGTATCGTAAAGCACACTATCACGAAGCCGGGTTACTATCTCCTTGTCATGCTGAATAACGGTTTGCGAATAATTCTCAACCCGTCTGGCCGGCACTTTCAGGTTCTTCAATTCCTTGATGACCTCCGGAAAAAGCTGTTTTAATTCCCGATAGTGCAACTCCAGGGCATCCGTTTTGGCTGCGATTTGGCCGTTTTCGGTCTGGTAGTAGGCGATCTGACCCAGAGAAGCCTCAAGGTTCGCATGCAGGCGCTGGCGATCGGCATTCGCCCGGGAAAGCAGCACAATCAGTACAATCGACAACAATGCCCAGATAGCTGCGATTATCAGAGTGATCAGAAAGGGGTTGTTTTTCAGCAACAGTGTTTTCATTGTTCGGGATTTTTTTGATTGTCTTTTCCGGATGGACGGCGGGTTTCGCCCCAGATGTAGATTGACAGGATGGTCATGATGCCGGCCACACAGGCCGATGCAACGGTTTCCATTTGTCGGTAGACGGCAAAAGCGGCCAGCAGTGAGAGTATTCCTCCGGCGATCAGGGTCAATGTCAATCGGCGTGAGTTTGTCATGGCATTGATCTTTTAAAAGAAATGGTAAGCGTCAGATCGGCTGTAATGGCAATAATGATATTGCCGTTGCGATCAGGAACATGGCTTGTGCCGTTGCTGTCGTGGATACTATCAATGTAGGAGTCCGGATCCGGAGCTATGCGGATGGTTTTGCTGGCGTTCAACGGCACAGCGAATACCCGGTTTTGGCGGTAAATGGTGGCGTCCAGTTGATACGCCCCTGTTCCCAGTACGTTCAACAGGTTAATCGAGAGATTGGCTGACAAGGATGGCTTGCTGAAAGAATTTAGCCGGCAAACCTCGCCATTAAGGGTGATTTCGTTGTTGGTGAAATCTGCGGTGCGAAGTTGACGGAATATTTCCAGCAGATTGACCTTCATGGCTTGTCCATCCCGTTTACGAATAAAGGAAACTTCGATGCTCTGGTAATCATCCATCGGCTCGGGGGGATTTGCGTTGATGTCGGCAGGGTCTGTCATAGTTAACTATAAAACACGTTGTTGTCTTTTTTTTCTCTTTTTCAGCTTTAACCAAAGCCAGGTGCCGGCAATACCCAGCACGATGAAACCGCCTATGCCCAGTTCCCACTTTTTTTTTCAGCCTCACTCAGTACCTGGTCAACCAGGGCTTGCGGAATGGCGGCGCGCAGCCGGGTTTTTATCTCGCCAACTGTGACCTGACCATCCTTATTGATGTCAAAGCCTGAGTTCTGTCGGGCAATAACCGAGGCAGAGATGCCACGGGTTTGCAGGATCCAGTCGTTGGACTTACCCAGTGCGGCCGGGAAAAAGTTCAGCAGGTACAAATCGAAATAGCTCTTGATTTTGCCGGCATTCCGCTGGAAAAATTTATAGACATAATCCAGCTGGTCGATAGCGTTCATGCGGTAAAGCTGCTGATTGGTGATGCCAAAAGCCTTTGCCGTGGAGGGCATGAACTGGTTAAGCCCGGTGGCGCGCTTTGCGGCACGGGTGTAGGCATCCGTAGGATCGCCGGGCTGTTTGTTCACGGCCTGCGCATTTAATCCGCTTTCCATGTGCATCAGCATCATGAGCCAGTTGGGGTTAATCCGAAGCAGATCGCTGATGTTGCGAACCTTCCGTTCGAACTCCGTGCGGCTTTCGCCCATGTTGCACTTTAGCTTTTCGATAAGGATCATGGCTCAAGGATTTGAATGGTTTCAGAATCTGCCCAGCGTTCCGTGCCGCTTTCCGTCAGGAACTTCACATACTTTTTGCTGCCGGTGTTCAGGGATCCAAGGTAGACGCCTAGCAACGTCCGCGGCTTCACGTTGGCTATGGGCTGGAATTTTTCGCCCAGGATTTCGGTAGTCCACCGGCTTACCACCGCCGGACCGGTGGGACCGCTGACCCCGGATGTTTTTTTCTGATCGTAGTAGTCCATCGGTTTCATGTAGGCCACAGAAACCACGGTGTTGGGATAGACCTCGAACATAGTCTTGTACTTGGGAAATATGTCCACGTAGTCGGAGCTTGAGCTCACCCAGAAGGTTCGTTTCTGGCCGGCATAGGGTTTTAATGACGCCGGCAAACCGTCCTTTTTGTAGATAAAGCCAACAGCAATGAATTTCACATTGTTCTTGCTGTCAAATTTTTGAAGCCCCGTGGAGTAGCCAATGAAACTGCCGGCCTTGGCGACCATCACAATGTTGTCATCATCTTTATCTTCATAGAAGGCGCCATGGTAGCTGGCATCCGGGGTTTTCCGGAGCGTGACGTCTTTCTTTGCGACAACCATCGAGGCCTTCTGTGCCCAGACAACCGGTGGAGCGCCGCCTTGCTTATTGGAATTGGTGGTAACGATGCTCAAAAACTTCTGATAATCTTCCGTGTCCAATTCACTCTGCAAGTCGCTCATCAGGTCGCCATCATATAACTGCCGGTAAGCCTTGATGACAGCATCCAGGTTGGTGATGCTCTTTGCGATGTTGAATATGGCATCCTCGTTTGTTGAATCAAATGAGCGCATCCAGGATACGCCGGACGGATTCATTGCCGTATTCATCAGCATGGCCGCCCTCACGTTCGGATCATCATCAGCGAGCTTGTTGGCGGAGAGTTTCCGGGTTTTGGTATAGATCATTCTGACCAGTTTGTAGGTCAGGAAGCCCCCAATACCGATGACGGCACCGGCCACAAGGATGCGCTGGGGATTGTCCAGCCATTCTTCCAGTTTGCCTCTCTTTTTTGCTGTCGGTTTGTTTTGCATGGTCGGTGGTATTACATCAAAAAGAATTTGGCCTTTTGGATCAGCGCGGGTTTGCTCTTTATTTTCGCTGAAAAGCGGATGAAGTCCTCCGTCGACAGTTCGCCGCGAACGGTCTTCATCAGGTCGAACATGGCCTGCAATACCCGGCGGGCTTCTTCCGGTGATTCAGCTTCGATATTGACTTTATACTCGTACTTGCTCATGGTCGGTGGAATTACGATTATTGAGGTAATCAATCAGTTCGTCAGCAACAAAGGGGCTTTGCTCGATGGCGGAGAACACCTGGAAAACTTTGGCCAGGGTCATTAGGGGAAGGGAACCCAAATATTGTTGGATCAGGTCCATGATTTCAACGCGTTTCTTGTCTTCGGCCGAGACTTCAGTCTCCACGATTCCGGAATGATCCTCCCTGTGGGCTTCAACCTGGGCAGCGGCGGGCTGATCGTCCTCAACGCCCATCAACTCAGCCAGCGGCTTTTTGATCTTGTCGCGCCGGATCCCGAAGCTTTCCAGAATATCGCCCAACATACCGGCATAGTAGCGGATGGACTTTTTCTTTTCCAGTTCACCCTCCATTTGCTCGTTCTCATTCTCCAACTGCTGGATACGATCCTGGTATTCCTCATTTTCAGCGGTGAGTTCCTTAACAAGGCTTGTGAGTTCTTCGTGTTCGCGGGCGCGTTGACGTTCGGCCATGCGCTGATCCACGATCTGGTTGATCTCGGCTTCGCCCAGTCCGGTCGGAGCCGGCGGTTGCGGGTCATTTTTGGGTATTACAAATAATTTGACCCAGAGAGGATTGCGCGGATTGTTTTTGTCAAAGAGTTCAAGGGTGATCTTTTCCGGGACTTCACATCTCAGGTTGCGGGTAATAAGTGATAACTGGCCGGTGTGAGCCATATCCACAAGGCGCTGCTTTTTACCATCCGTAACAAAGGTGGCCGAATACACAACTTCCTTCCCCTGTTCCTGGAAGGATTTGATTTTTGTGCGCACATTGCTCAGATCGATCGTATAGTTGCTTTTTTTGCTCATAACTCAGGTGTTACTCGGATAAATTCAATGATGCTTTCTTGGGGGCATTCGATGGTGATATTGCCCGTGAATTCATGAAGGCGTGCATACGACAACCGGCTAAAGCTGACGGCATTTAAATAGTGCGTGTCGCCAATAATGAGTGTTGAATTGGGAAGATCCAGTGATACCAGGTAATAGAATTCATTATAAGCCAGAATACTTACCGGTTCCTTTGACCTGACCAACATGCTGGTCGGTTCAAAATGGAAACGTCCATACCCCAGTTCCTGCATCCGTTGACGGATGTATTCTATCACAAATCCATCGGTCATGGCAGTTCAGGTTTAAGCCGGCAGGCCAGGTAAATGTTCAGCATGTAACTCCGGCCGGAAAAGTCACGGTAATAGCCGCTGACAATGCTCCCGGGAGTAAGGGCCGTGTCAAGTTTGTAAAGCTTCTTTTGGGGGTTCACTGTATCGGCATTGAAATCAAGCTGCAACTGCATTGAGTGATCCTTGCGGGTATTGAATTCGATGCTGAGTTCACCCACACGGCGGAAATCCGCAGCAAACAACGGTTGCAGTACAGAAAGCATAAAGCCTTCACAGCTTACTACCGATGCCGGAAGCTTGTAGTCAATGTACTGCATGAGGCCACCAACCACCCTTAGCGGGATGATGACCCATTTGCGTTTTCCGATGCCAGCTGAGGCTTTCATTGTTCGTTTTTATTTTCAAGTCGCAGGTAGAGGATTCCGGTATAGGGGTAGGTCACGCCGGTTACCTGTCCACCATCGGTGAACTTTCCCCGGATGGTGCTGCCGGAAGCTACTTCATCGGCCAGGTAGAACCTTTCGTTAGGCGTGACCTGATTCCCGCAGGTGATCATTTTCAGCTCGAAGCCTTCGGGAAAGATCTCTTCTTCGTTCACATACAATTGCAGCGTGGATCCGGAAAAGGCATTATCGTTGGGCAGTGAGGCAAAAATGCCGGTAATCCGCTTGTACAGCTTATCGCTGTTGGCGAAAATGTTGATCGTTGAGCGGGCGGCGGGCACGTTGAACTTGATGAGCTGATATTTTGCTTTGGCCATGGTGGAGTGATTTTAAGCTGCTCCCCGGTGACACTCACCCCAATGATCAGGGCGAGTGCCGGGGATACAGCGGATCAGTGATTAGTACTTGGTCACGGAGGTTCCGATCAGGATCGCCTTGATGAAGGTGTTGTCCAGTGCGTTGGTTCCCCATTCGATGTTGAACTCCATGGCCTGCTGGTCATGGATCATCTTGGGATTATCAAGACGGAACAAGCCTTTGCGGATGGTCATGTTGGTCGTGTTGAACACTTCGCAACTGGTGGAAGGAATCAGGGTGGTGCCGTTGGCCTTGAACTCGAATTCGCCATTGCGCATGAACGCCGGCAGAATGTCGAAGTTTACATCCTGTACGGTTTTGCCAACATCGGCAATGCCGGCCAGCAGGATGATGCCCGAAAGCAACATCAGGTTTCCCTTCTCAAGCTTTGCGCTGGAGATGTTGCTCTGTCCGACGATTTTGTTGTCGTCGTCCTTGAGCATTTTGGCGATCTTGCTGCCCGATACGTTTTTGGTGACGTAGTAGGCCGCATCCACCACCTGAAGGTTTTTACTGGCAAGCCCTTGCTGGATTTCCTTGGGAAGCATAGGCATGCGTTTTTCGAATTCCCCGCGGCTGTTGGCCGGTGCGCCCGAAGCGACCACGGCTTTCTGACTTTGGGTTTTTACTCTGCGGATGAACTGCTTGCGTTCGGCAAGCGGAGCGCGTTCCAGGGCGCCCAGAAGTTCTTCATCGCTGATGGCTCCGAGCAGTTCGTAGTCGCTGGTGGCCAGTTGTCCTAATGTAAACATGGTTTAAACGGTTTTAAGTGAATATTTATGGATTGATTGATTCCTTTACAGGATTTGCACTTCCTGTACTTCCTGGTAATCGTCCAGCTCGCCCATCGGGGGCATGCCCTCCACCGGCACCGGTGCAGCATGCGCGGGAAGTTCCGGCAGATCCGGGTTGTAGGGTTCGATACTTAAGTTGATCGGCTCGCGGAACACACGTTTAATGGGTTCCCCCATGCCCGGATCCCCCAGTCCCGAGAGGATATCCTTTTTCAGAAAGACCTTCACCGTGGATGCAATGCCGCTGGCGGTCACACCGGCCGCAACGAGTTTGATGTTCTGGTCTTTCAGCAGCAGGGCCCCGGCCATGCCCACGCCAATCTGTACGACAGGTTTTACCAGGCTTTTGGCCTGAAAACCCGTGGCCGTTTCATCGACAGGCAATGCCTTGTCGAGCAGCTTTCCGGCCATAGCGCCGCCAACCATGCCGACGATCAACAGGGCGGGCGTTTTCAGCTCATTCAGGACACCGCCTGCGGAGAGCTTTTTCTTAGGTTGTTTTTTTTTGTTTGCCATTGTAGTCAAATATTGAAGTTTGCGTTTTTGGTTCGTTTATTTCAAGGGCATGACACCGACGGATTTCTTGCGCCCCCGGGATTTACCGGCGGCTTTCTTCCGGGGCTTGGCTTTGGCCGGAACACCTTTCAGTGATTTTTCACCGGCTTTCTTTTTGGAAAGCACCCTGGTCAGCCCCCAGATGGCAAGGCCGGCGCCGGCCGCCACAATCAGCGGATGATTCTTGACAAAGTCCATGATCTTGCCGCCGGTCGTTGTGGATGTACTGGTTGATGTTCCATCGGATTCGGCAGCGCGCGTGGCTACGGCCGAGGATTCTTCGGTGCTGTTGTCTTTCAGATCCGGATCATCCAGCATCTTATTGGCGTCAGCTTCGCCTGCCTTAAGTTCAGCGCTTATGTCTTCACTTTCGTCCTTATTCATCAATCCGGATCCCTTCATGGCTTTGACGCAGGTTGCGATGACGGGAATGGCAGCGGCAAGAATAGCGGCGGCAGCCGGTGCAGCACCCAGACGTCCCAGGTCGAACTCCTCGTCCTCGCCGGAAAGCCCGTTCAACTTCTTAGTCCTGGCTTTCATGATGGCGCTTTTGAGTTTGTCACGCTTACCCATGAGCTTATCCACAAAGGTCTTTTCGATCTTCTGGATCGCCGCCTTGGCTTTGTTCCACTGATCCTCGGTATATCCGGCTTTCTTTGCTTCATCCAGGGTCATATAGGCGGGTTTGAGCCGCGACGCCATTTTCTTCACGTTGAGCTTGATGGAAAGCAGAAAGCCGTTGCGCGCCGCAATCGTAACCGGGTTAAACCGGATGAAGGCCTTGCCGCCCTTTTTCAGGGCTTCCTTCATTTTGTTGAAGAAACCCTTCTTGGGTTTGCCTTCCTCGGCCTTGTTCTTCTCAGCCCGGGCGGCTTTCTTTTCTTCCTTCCTGGCTTTCTTTGCGGCCTTATCTTCCTTGCTGCTTTTGCCACCCAGTTCTTCAATGATCTCCTCATCGCTCAGGCCATCCAGGCGCGACCAGTCCTCGTCCGTGTCCTCGTCATCCAGCGTACCGCTGAGTCCGTTGAGCCGGTTGAGCGCATCTTCATTCTTTGAGAGGATCTCCAGGGCCTTATCCCGGTTGGGCGTGTTCCAGTTCTCGATGGCATAATCCAGCATTTTGATAAACGCCGGCGGGTAGTCCACCGTGGAGATGGCATTGGGGTTCTCAGTGATCATGCGCCGGGTTTGCACCAGGTGATGATACATGGCCTCCATACGTTCCTGTTCACTCTCGGCGCCGAGGTTTTCCAGACCTTCAAGGTCGTTAACCAGGTCCATGACGTTAGGGCCGGAGGCGCCGGAAAGCACGGCCACATTGATTCCGTTTAAGCTCATAGTGAAGTCTTTTTTTGCGGTAAATGGTTTTTCGTAATCAAACTGCGACAGGACGCAGTCAATGGTAAAGTGTCCCCCGTCTTCCCTGGGCACGATCACGTATACATGCTGGAAGTTGTCCTGCTCGTACTTTGTGATGCGGAACTTATGAGGGATCTTAAGGTTGGTCAGAATGGAAGAAACAAACACCGAAAAGCAGTCACAGTCAATACCGGTTTTGCGTTCCTGCCAGGAGCGGGCGGGACGGCGTAACTGTTCCAGTCCTTTCTGATCCAGCTTGTATTGGATATGGTTGTAGAGAAAATTCCAGATGTTCTGGCAGGTTTCCTTTACTGATGCAGCTTTCAGGTATACGGCGATTTTCTTCGTATCGCCAATGTATTTCCAGACGACCTTTTTCATTAAATCCACAGTATCATCCACCTCGCCATCCTCAATGATGACCCGGTCGCGGTCTTCGGCAATCCCAAAGAACGGATCATACTGCTTACCGTCTTTGATAGGCCGGTAGCCCGATGTAATGGGTGATATTTTCAGTCGTTCGCTCATAGTATTTTTTGAGGGGGGGCTTCGAAGAAGATTCCGTTGGCATACAGCGAGTACTTAACTTCAAGGGGGATGGAAAGGGCTTTGGCGAAGGCACCGAGATCCTTCTTTTTCCAGGCTTCCGTCAGTTCAGGGATTTTTTCGATGATATCCGTAGCATAACCGGCAATAGAAGTCCAGGGGATCACGATTTCGATGGTATCAATCGTCGACGTGTCCATGGGCTTGATGGCAAT
>CAZPDS010000091.1:0-8912 GCA_964585485.1 uncultured Bacteroidales bacterium | reverse complement strand
CAAACGAAAATCCCAGGCCCGGCCATAAAGAGGAAGCTCAATCTGAACGTCCACAGCCAGGCGACTGGTGTCGATGGCGAAGTTGGACGAACTGCCCCCGGCGGGATTGGTGATTCCGCTGACATCTACGATAAATCTTTGAGGTGAAAGATTGACGGCATTGTGGATGTTACTATTGGTTTTATCCAGCGTGAAGGTGCTCTCCACCGTTTGTCCCGCCTGTGGGAGCCCGGGAGCGGCCACGGCCCACGGAACGGGATAGCCTGTCACGGTCACCTGGTAGGGCGGGTTGACGTCAGAAAAGGCCCTGAAGTTACTAAAGGTGAGATCGATGGGGATGCCCAGGGAGTTGTAAGCCCAGAGATGAACAAAGGGGTTTTCAAAGTCGATCAGACCGTAGATGTTGTTGTCGAAAATACGCAGGATCACGGTGTCATTGGGAAGCGTAAAAGTCTGCTGTTTGAAGTCGCCGTAAATCGCATGGAAGGAAAGGATTTCGAAGGATTCGTTGAGGTTGAAAGTGTACGGTGAGTTGTTCGTGCCGCCCAGTCCGTGAACCGTAACGGTGTATATAATATCAATGGCATTTACATTGGGAAAGGTGTTGTCAAATTGAATTTCGTAGCCCGACAGATCGATGTTTTCATACAGGGGAAAGCCGGCGAAGTAGTCAATATTTTTGTTGAACGGCATACCGCCTAAAGTGGCCTGCGGGATTGAGATGTTGATGGTGGCGTTGTGGTTAAGGTCGGCCGTAGCTTCAAAAGTAAGGTACCCTCCAACCGTACCGGCCAATTGCTCATTCAGAATGACCCGGTCCAGGATTTCGTTGTTGGGCATGCTGAAGGAATAGGTCCGTACGAAGGGCGGAGCGCTGGCATCGGTGCCCGAAGCAAGGGCTCCGCTAACACTAAACGGGAAGCTGGTGTTTAGCGTTTGATCAGGAATGGCCAGCATTTCTGCGGCTGACCGGGAGTACACTTTATTCCAGTAGACCAGATACAGGAATCCGGTTTCATCTTCCTGAAAAAGATTATTGTGATCCCAGTCATTCAGGATGTCTTTCATGGTGAGCTTCGAATGCACCAGCGGTGCGCATGCATCCGGGTTCCAGGTGTCCGGCGTGGAAATGTTGTCCATGTCGAAACGGTCTTTCCAGCAACCGGTGCTGCTGAGCAGGGCGAGCAGACAAATCAGTCGGCCGGCATGCCGGAGAACGCGGACTGATTTGGTTTTTAGAGGGGTAGTCGATGTCTTCATTGAAAGGGATTATTTCCGGAATTTTCAGCGAAACACAAATATAAACTATTTTGGGGCTAATCGGCGATAAAAGACAATTCGTACAGGTAGTAATTGAAGATGAAGTTTCGGTAGGAGGTCAGAAGACTTTGGTATTTACTCCCGCCCAGATTCTTGGTGGAGAAGTCCGTGATACCATGGAGATCTTTGTTCATGGCGAGCCAGCCTTTGCTGGAAAAAAGATAGATGAATTCGCCGTTTTCACTGACCATTCCGAAGATGGGCGCTTTCGCCGAAAGGTGTATCGGGAATAATCCCGGACGAACCTTTTGCGGCATCATTAGTTCGCCCAAACGCTTTTTACTGCTATTGTATACCATCACCCGGGAGGCCGAAGCCAGCATATAATCCTTGTGTCCATCGCCGTTGAAATCCGCAAAGAGAAAGCTGTGAAAGGCTTCCGGAGGGCCCAGGGAAAGAGACTCCCAGCGGCCGTCGGCGCCGAAGCGGAGTACCCGTCCTTTGTGGTCGAGGGTAATGATGCGCGAGCGGGGGCCATCTTCGTAACAGAAAAACGGAGTGGTTTCGGCCATTCGATACCCGGCCTCTTTCACCGCAAAGGCTCTTCGTCCCTGTCGGTCGAAAAAATGGGCACGACCAAGGGCATCGGCAACGATGATATAATCTTTGTTTAGCATGCGAAGATACGTCAGCGGCCTATAAACACTGGCCGGGATTCGGGGAGGCTGCCAGCCGGGTGTGGGTTTCCCCCGGCCAGTGTAATTATAGACCCGGTGATCATCGCAGGCAAACAAAAGGCGAAAATCGCCATTGTGAGCGTAATCGACAGCTATGACTTCATTGGTAACGGGAAAACGACCGATTACCGGAAACCCGGGAAGCGATTGCCCTTCCAAGTCGAGCAAGTAAATGGCCTGGGCTGTGTTGAAAAGCAAACAGGCCTCCTTGCGCGCGGGATTTTGGACAACTTTTAGCGGCCCCTTAATAGTACCGGGAATCTTTACTTTGCGCTGGATACGTCCCATCACATCAAGAAAGTACAGTTGATTGCCGGCGTCATAGACGGCAATCCGCGTTTTGCCGCCCGGAGCTCCCCGGAGAATCACGGGGCTGCAGGCCGCCGTAGTGTCGAGCTGTGTTTCCCAGACCGCCGGGTTTTCATCTTTATACGATGGGTTGTAACGCAAATATAAATGAACGTACAGCATATTGGCTTCCGGTGTAATCTGTATGGCAAAGGCCTGGAAGTTCTTCAGGCTGGGCGTGAGTGACTGGATGGATTGCTGGGCTTTTGCGGCCAAAAGCGGACGCAGAAAACCAATGGATTTGCGGATGTTGACGTACAAACAGGCGCTGGCCTTGTCGGAGACTTTCGCCGCGAAAGCCTGGTAGTTTTCGTTACGTTCAAGTGTTTTTCCCGAAAGTATCGAAGCCAGATAGCGATTCAGCGACTCGGGTTTCCGGCCAAAGACGACATGATGATCCAGCATTACGTAATATGCAGCCTGTAGTTGCCGGAAGGAAGAACCAAGAAAGCGGCTGAACAAAGCGGGTTGATCCATCTGGCGGATGCTCAGCGAGTCTTTGTTTGGGGCGCTACTCCGCTCTTCTGTGGCCAGCGAATGTTTGGTCAGAAAGGCTTGTGCTCGTTCCCGGTTATGGATTTCAAAAATACCGAAGGTGTTGTCTTCTGCATTTTCATGAGCCGTTTCTGTGATGAACAGGGCCGCCTCCCGGCCGATCCAGGAAAATGTTTCATCCACATCACTTTTATCTGCAGCGGTTGGACGCCCGGTACCCGCGTCCGTGTCACCAGAATGAAGCTGATTCATTTTCTGCGACAGCCTTTCCATACGATCGGTGCTGAAAGAGAACATGAGCGCTGTGTTGAAGGGGAGAAGCCTTGGGAGCTCTGTCTTTTGGGGGACTTCACCACGGAATAGGTCCAGGTAGTCTCCCTTATCCGCATTCATGTAGCCACTTAACCAGAGTTCATCACTGCGAATGTTCATATCCATCCCGGCCCAGTTCCCGGTTTGAGCCAGCATTGACGTAATCCGGCTGCTCCCTTGGAATTGACCGGCCAGTAGGTCTGGAAGCTGATCGAGCCGGAAATAGACATTGGCGTCGACCTTAAGGCCTGTGGTTTTTCGCACTTCGGCAAAGCGGGGATCGCTCGCTAAGCCTTTTCCGTGCTGCAACTGTTCAAGTGCCGATTCGAGGTAGTTTTCGGATTCGCTAAGCATGAAAATTCCGTCGGGGAGCGCAACAAAAAATACGTCTCCGTTTCGATTTCGGAAGCGAAAGAGTACCCGGCCGGACGTTTTCGATGGAAGGATTTCCGCATCCTGTCCGGTGACCTTGCTGATAAATTTGTTGATGAAGTTCTCCTGATGCGCATCGGGCAGGTTCATCAGGTAGAGGTACTCTGGATTTCCGTTGCGGAGGTATCGGCAACATAGCAACAGCGCTTCCTGGCGACAGTTCTCCAGAATCTCCGCCTCGGTGTGTACGATGCTGTCCAGACGAGAGGTGTTCTCCCACAAAGCCCTGAACCAGGCAAAGTTTAGCGCCTCGCGTGCCATCGCGTTTGTCTGATGTACTCGTTCCCAGAGTGCGGCGGGCTGATTGAAGCGGATTACCCAGGCGGTTTCGGCAGGTATCGCCCGCTCGGCTGGAATAACGGGCTGTTTCAGAAAGCGCACCAACAGTACGGCGCCGACGATGATCACCAGGACCGCTGTCGCAATGATCCCTATGCTGAGTTGCAAACGGTTTCTTTTTATCCACAGATGAATCGATGGCTTCCCCATGTTCCAAAATTAGCCAGACTTCCGAAGGCATGGCAAGCCGCAGTATTTCTTTCTCAACAAGGCGTTGTTAATTGCCGTGTAAACAAAAAAAAGGGGGTGTGGTATACGACACCCCCTCAACCATTCAATCGAAAAATACAAGAAATCAAAAATACTTCCGCGATACCATTCCCTTGGTTTTCCTACGGAAGAGTATGGTAAGATAAGTTAATGTAATGTTAGCGGGCGATGCCCATGCGTACGTCACGCTGATAGTGCTTCATGTAACCACACTTCGGACTTGCACAACTGGCAAGCGAAATCAAAAATACCACTAAAGCAATGATTGAAAGTAGATTGTTTCTGGATTGCGAGGGGTTTTTGATGCACTTTTTCATGGTTTCAAAAGGGTTAAAATTTGATGGAGCAAAAGTAATAAAACTTTTTCAATCCATCACAAAACTTTTAACACTATTTTTACAAATGAGTGTTGTGCGGAACGAATTCGGACGGCGTAAATACCTGGAATCAGATGCCTGGTTTCAATTTCCGTTGCATCATTCTGATCTTCGCTTACGCGGATAGTCGAACCGATGGATCGTCGACCCAGTTCATCAATGATTTCCAGCGTATAATCACCCGCGGGGCACGCGTGAAAGGTGATTCGCAGATGATCGCGGAAAGGGGAGGGCGAAATAGTGATATTGCCACTTCTGGCATCCGGAAACGAAGTACCGGAAGTATAAGCAAGTGCGTAAGCAATGCGCGCCGAATCGGCGGCATTTTCAAGATCTGTAAGGAAATCGCCAGCGAGGACGGCAAGTGCGAAAATGGCCGTGTCGCCAGGCTCCAGGTAGTAGGGTCCGGAACTTACCAGTTGTGCAATATCGTTGCCCGGGGCGAATTGCCCAGCCTCAAAGCGATTTGATTTTAAGGTGAGGTATTTTTCCAGGCCGCTAAATCCATCGGTTGTAGTGATGCTGCCGTTCAGGCCGTCCGTGTCGAAATTGTAACAGAAAGCTCCTTCACCCTCCAGCCACAGCAATCCACCGTAGATGCCCCCCTGGTATGGATATACCATGGCCAGTTTTCGAACCGGATCCCATCCGGCGCGGTTGTCAATACCATCGGCCAGGTCCCAGTCGAGGTACAGCCCGGCGTACAAGTCGCTGAGCGTCTCTGTTCCGTAATTTTCCAGGCGAAAACGCAGAATGATGAAGTTTTCCCGGCCGGGTTCATCCCAGGCCAGGTACTGTTGCCGGATGCGAAGATGCATTTTGCCACCCCCGGCAAGGGAGTCTGTGAATGTCCCGGTCGCATTCTGGTCGCCATAACCGGCCACGAATTTAATTTCGTCTTCTGAGTAAAAATCTGCATCGAAGTTGCCATCGAATCCCAGTACGGCATCGGAAACCCGGGCGGCTGAAAGACCCGTCATAAAGCCGGCTGAGGCAATCAGTGAGCGATTGCTGCCTTCATAGGTTAATCCAATTCCTTGGGTGGTGTTGCCGTTGTTGTAGCCCAGGAATCCCCGGCTGCTGATGGTTAATGCCAGTTTGTTGGTGTCGAGGGTCAGGTAGTCGCGGTTTACCGTAAAATTCAAGTATTGTTGATAAGAACGGTTCCCGAATGTTAATCGTAGTTTAAGGTTGATGACCTGCCCCGGGGGCACAGCCGCACCAAGTTTGAGGACAAAAGGGTCGGCCAGGTTATTAAGGGCCGAATGCGCCGCTAAGGCAGCACCGTTGAAAACCGAGTCCAGAACCTGTGCATACGGACTGAGCGAAATTAAGGTTGCCGTAAACCCTGAGGGCAATTCGCTGAGGTAATTGTAAAATTCACCGCTGAGAAGAATGGTGTCGTTTGATTCAAAGGCCTGGTCTGCGTCGGCATCCGCGAAAGCGTATTGTTGAAACTCTATATAGGCGAGCGCAGTATCGGATAAAGACCGAAACATATTGATGCGTCCTGCGCCCAACAGTTCTTTGTACGCCAGGTTGCCCGGAAGGGTGTCAATAATATCACAACCGGCCTTGAGCCTTGCCGCGATTTCCAGGGGTCCAAGTTCCGGCCAGTGCGACCAGAGAAGGGCGGCGGCCCCGGCCACCAGGGGCGATGAAAAGGATGTGCCTGAACTATAATTGTAGGTTCCGTTGCCAGCTGTAGTCCATACATTATACCCGGGTGCACAAACGTCGACTTTGTAACCGTAAGAGGATTCTGGCCATTTCAGGTCGGTCGAGGTCGTTCCGGCAACACTTAATACACCATCGTAAGAAGCCGGATAATAGAGCAGCGAATTACCAGCATTTCCGCAGGCGGCTACCACCAGGCTATTGCAGTTGTACGTAGCGTAATTGATGATGTCCTGGGCGTAGGCACCCTGATAATACGTGCTGCCCCACGAGCAGTTGATGACGCGGCAACCGTGATCGGCTGCGTACACAATCGATTCGTAACCCCGGGTGCCGTTGTTGTTATCATCGGCCACTTTAATGGGGATAAATTTACAACGGAACCCGGTACCCGAAACGCCGGTTCCATTGTGTGTACGAGCCGAAGAACATCCACTCACATAGGTTCCGTGTACCACCAATCCCGTGGGATTGTTATCGCCCGATCCCATGTCCCATCCATAGTAATTGTCGGTGTACCCGTCGTTGTCGTTGTCAATCCCGTCGATCGGGTCCTCCAGGTTGTAAAAGATATTGACTGCAAGATCGGGGTGGTTCAATTCAATGCCCCAGTCGGTAATGGCGATGACTACAGAGGAATCGCCCTGCTCCAGTTCCCATGCGTCAAACATTTTCATAATGCCCAGTTGGTATTGGTTTCCGTTAAAGGGATCGTTCGGCGTGAAAGACATGGGATATACCAGGTAGCGGGGTTGAGCATAGTCAACAAGGCCGGATGCCAGAAGCAGGTTCACGGCATCGGTTATGCTGAGGTTTGCCGTGTAGGTGCATTCGTAAATCCGGCTCAAATCGGTCAGGGAATGCCCTTGCGCATCCGTCGTTACCCGGGGTGGTTCGTGCTGGGGGAATAGCCTGCGGGACGGCGCAGCCTGCAGGGTGGAAAAAAGACGATTAAGACGATTCGCTGCCCAGGCCGAGGGCTGCCGACCTTGCATGGAAGCTGCGGATAATTTATAGATCAGGGTTTTTGGAACGAAATCCTGTTCCGTACAGCCCGACGGCAGGACAAAGCGCTCCTTTTGCCCTAGCACCGGGGCTGAAAGGAGGACAGTGCAGATGAGGACCAGAAGCGAAACCAGACATTTCCTCATGGAATTATTTTTTACGAAGATACTGTATTTTTATGCATACCAGCCATACGCATTCAGATTAGTCATAGTCCAGCCCGCCAACGCATAGCTCATCAAAGGAGGGGAAGGTGTTTTTAAAAATCCACGAATTTTCCTCACGCTTGCAGATATAATGGGTAATTCCATTTGTAACGCACAACCAGGGAACCTGCAGGCTAAGATTGTAACGGCCTGCCTGGTCCATGACATCCTGGTTCAAAGGGATGTGCGGTGCTTTGCATTCAGCCAATAATACAGGCCTGCCGACGCGGCTGAACACCGCTATGTCGAAACGACGGTTTTGGTTCAAAACTTTCAGGCGCTTTTCTACGGCCAGCAATGACAAGGGAACCGAACACTGCTGATGCAACACCATCAGCAGATGTTGGCGCACCCACTCTTCCGGGGTCAGCACTACGTATTTTCGGCGCGACGGATCAAAAATTTCTTCCCTTTCTCCTGCTTCGCGGATGCGAAATGGAAAGGAAGGGAAGTTTAAAGGAATTGTGACGGGCATATATCGGGTATTTCGCAGAAAACAAGTAAATTTGTGTCAAATTTAGGAAAAATTCATGGCCGGTCCCTTCTTTTCTTGCTCCGGAATTACGGGGATGGTACCGTGCCCCTAACCTAACTTTATTGGTATGAAAACGAAAGAAGAAATTGTCGAGAATTGGTTGCCGCGCTATACGGGAACCGAACTCGGAGATTTCGGAAAATATATCCTGCTGACGAACTTTAATCGTTACCTGGAAATGTTTGCCGAAATGAATAACGCCCCAATTATGGGGAAAGACCGGGCTATGCCTTCTTGTACCGCCGGAGATATCACCCTGATCAATTTTGGGATGGGATCGGCCAATGCCGCCACGGTGATGGATTTGCTGAGTGCGGCACGCCCCAAGGCAGCCCTTTTTCTGGGTAAATGCGGCGGGCTTAAACGCAAAAATAAACTGGGCGATTTCATTCTCCCTATCGCCGCTATTCGGGGTGAAGGAACATCTAACGACTATTATCCACCCGAAGTGCCCGCCCTGCCGGCTTTTAATCTTCAGAAAGCGGTTTCAACCACCATCCGTGACTACGGCAAGGACTACTGGACCGGCACGGTATATACCACCAACCGTCGCGTTTGGGAACATGATAACGAATTTAAAAAGTACCTGAGGAAAATCCGCGCGATGGCCATTGATATGGAATCGGCAACCATTTTTATAGCGGGTTTTGCCAACCAGATTCCCACCGGAATCCTGCTCCTGGTGTCCGACCAACCTATGATCTCTTCGGGTGTTAAAACGGAAAAAAGCGACCAGGTGGTGACCCAACGATTCGCCGAAGATCATCTGAAAATTGGCATCGAGTCGCTCAACCAACTTATCAATAAGGGTCAAACCGTGAAGCATCTGTACTTTGATTACAGCATGCACTAAGATTATCTACTATGGCGGTGACCCATGAGGACATTTTAAAGAAACTCGCTAATAAAGCCTATTATCCGGTTTATTGCCTGATGGGGGAGGAACCCTATTATATTGACCTGATTTCAGATTATATCG
>CAZPDS010000090.1:0-8966 GCA_964585485.1 uncultured Bacteroidales bacterium | reverse complement strand
GGAAGATTACCTGGAGCATGACCCGAACATTGTCTTCCCGGATACCGTTCCGGCGGCCGATCGTACCGATAGCTCCTATCATTTCGAAGGTTATCAGATTTACCAGTTGGCCGATGCAACAGTTTCGGTGGCTGACCTTGATAATGCCGACAAAGCTCGTCTGGTGGCCCAGTGCGATGTGAAAAACGGTGTATCTAAACTGGTGAACTATTATTTTGACGAAAACCTTAGCGGTAGTGTCCCTGTACTTGAAGTGGACGGTGCTGATGCCGGGATTGTTCATTCTTTCAGGATTTTTGAAGATCAGTTTGCAACTGACAACAAACGCCTCGTGAACCATAAGCAATACTATTTTATGGCCATTGCGTATGCGTATAATAATTTCAAGACCTATATTCCGACTGAAGCGGAAAATCTGGACGGACAGAAAGAACCCTACAAGGCCGGTCGTAAAGGTGCTTCTGGTTCCATTGTTCCGGTAACGGGTATACCTCACATGATCGCTCCGGAAGCAGGTGGTACTATTCTGCAATCGGAATATGGTGTGCAGCCGATGATTACCCGTATTGAAGGCCAGGGCAATGGTGGCTTAACGCTGGATTTGACCGCAGCTTCGCTGGAACGCATTCGTTCTGAATATTCGGTGGGTAGTATTGAATACATTTACAATGGTGGCCCGGTTAACGTTAAGGTGGTGGATCCCCTCAATGTTATTGGTGCGAATTACACACTTCGTTTTAACGAACCTACAACCGGCAAGATTGACGATTGCACCTGGACCCTGATCAACAACGATAACGGTGCGATTTACGAATCGGAAGCTGCCATCAGTTCTGGCAACGAACAATTGTTGCTCGACATTGGCTTATCCATTCAGATTAAGCAGGTGGCCTACGCGGGTACTCCCGAGTCTGCGAATAATGGTTTCCTGCTGGCATCTATTGATTTTGCCGACAGTACCAAGCAGTGGCTCGGCGGTGTACCGGATGCTGATGGATATGCAGCCTGGAACTGGATACGTTCGGGAACCACGGATGATGAGGGAGATCCTACAAATAATGACTATAGTATCAATGCGAACCTGTATCTTGATGCGCAGGAAGTGTATGAAGGGATACTGGGTGGAACGTTTGCACCCTATGCTATGACCAGCTACCGTGAATACGGTCCGGGTTTCAACGTGAACTCGGCCTTCGGTACCCGCCAGGCCATTCTGGGCAAAACCGCCTCCGTTGATCTGGTTATTACCGCCGATCGTTCCAAGTGGACCCGTTGTCCGGTGTTTGAAATGTGTGAGAATTCTCTTTCGACCCTCGCTGAAGGTGGAAAGAAAAAACTGGAACTCCGCGCCGGCAGCACCGATGGTGTTCAAGGTATGGGTTGGTTCCCCGGTTATGCTATCAATGTGGAAACCGGTGAACGTCTTAATATGGCCTTTGGCGAAGACTCCTGGTTACAGAATGAAAACGGACGAGACATGATCTGGAATCCGACCTCCAATTACACCTCCGACGGTGGCGACGTCCTCTTCGGTGGTAAGCATTGGGTGTATATCTTTGGCCACAACCGCGACAGTGTAAGCTCTATCTACGGTAGTATTGACTGTCCGGCTTATGATGGCGGCGAATGGATCCGGAACACTATGGGAATCCCCGCTAACCACGATAAATACCAGGCTTTTATCTGGAAAGATTGTATGTGGGTGGGCGCTCCGATGATTTCAAGTCCGAATTTTGAATTCTCCGATCCCGCGAACCTCCCCTGCGATGTTTACATCCGTCTTCGCATGAGCCGGCCGTATGCACGCTACTACGGTGCAACGTATTCCGGTCCGTCGGCCCCGGCCAATAAAAATTATCCGATGTACACCTTCAGCACGAACAACATTGCTACCGTAACCGGTAGCACAACCGCAGCCGAAGGCGCACTGGAACTGATTAATGTTGTGCCAAATCCCTACTATGCTTATTCAGCCTACGAAACCAACCAGATCGATAACCGCGTGCGCATCACCAACCTGCCGCAGAAATGTACCGTTACCATCTATACGATGAACGGACAGTTGATTCGTCAGTATGCCAAGGACGATGCTTCCACGTCGGTTGATTGGGATCTGAAAAATTTCGCAGGAATTCCGATTTCCGGAGGTATTTACATGATTTATGTGAATGCTGAAGGTGTGGGTGAAAAAGTTATTAAGTGGTTTGGTGCCCTCAGGCCAATTGACTTAAATTCATTCTAACATAAATTAACCGATTGTCAACATTATTAAAAGTAAAATTATGAAAGGTATATTTAAAATACTGGCCACTTTTGCACTCTGTGGTTCGATGGTGTTTCTTTCGGCTGATTTATTTGCTGGAAATGAAGACCGTGTCGGCCAGGCCGGCGCCTCGGAACTACTGATTAACCCCTGGGCCCGCAGTTCGGGTTGGGGTAGTGTTGGAACCGCTTGCACACGCGGATTGGAAGGTATCTATACAAACGTAGCAGGTACCGCCTTTACAGCAAAAACAGAGTTGATTTTTTCCCACAGCATGTATTTTAAAGGCACGGGAATCAGCATCAATTCGTTTGGCCTTACCCAGAAAATCGGAGCGACTTCCGTACTGGGTGTGGCGGTGATGTCGATGAGCTTTGGCGAAATTCCGGTTACTACCGTTGAAAGTCCTGACGGTGGCATCGGAACCTTTACACCCAACCTCACGAATATCAATATTTCGTACGCAAAGATGTTCTCGAACAGTATCTATGGCGGTCTTACCGTGAAGATTATTACCGAGCGCATTGCCAACCTGAGTGCCAGCGGCGTTGCTATTGATGCCGGTATTCAGTACATAACCGGTGTGAACGAAAACATTATGTTCGGTATTACATTGAAAAATGTAGGACCGCGCGTAAAGTTCAACGGAGACGGGCTGTCGTTCCGTGGATTAATCCCGGGTGCTACCTCTCTTTCCACCGTGCAGCAGCGTAGTGCAGATTTTGAACTTCCGACCTCCCTGAACATCGGGGGCGCTTACGATGCGAAACTGGCGGAACGTCATCACCTGATTATTGCCGCTAACTTTGCCTCCAACTCCTTCTCCAAAGACCAATACACGCTGGGTCTGGAGTACCGCATGATGGAATACCTTATGTTGCGCGGATCCTATACCTATGAAAAAGGTATCTTCAAGAAAGATACCCGCACCTCGGTTTACACCGGCCCCAGCGCTGGTTTAACGGTACAGGTGCCCTTTGGTAAAGAAAAGGCCTCGTCCTTCGCCGTAGATTATTCCTACAGACCTACAGATCCTTTTGCCGGCACCCATAACATTGGTGCGCGCATTAATTTGTAGTTGCAAGAAGTATAATTTTTTAGTATCTTTGTGAAAAGGAATCCCGAAGACCTCGGGATTTCTTTTTGCTTATTATAGACAAGAGACCAAAATTCATTTTTATCATGGCCGCAAGTAAATACTTCACCAAGGAAGGTCTGGACAAGATGAAAGCCGAACTGGACCAACTCACCTCGGTAGAGCGAAAGAAGATCTCCAACCAAATCGCGGAAGCCCGCGATAAAGGCGATTTGTCAGAAAATGCTGAATATGACGCAGCAAAGGATGCTCAGGGTATGCTGGAGTTGAAAATCTCCAAACTTCAGCAAGTCATCAACAACGCAAAGATTATTGATGAGTCCAAATTGGATGCCTCCAAGGTGCTTATTTTGTCTACCGTGGAGCTGAAGAACCCCAAAACCGGGGCCATCATGAAATACACCCTGGTCCCCGAAAACGAGGCGGACCTGAAAGCTGGGAAAATCAGCGTCACATCGCCCATTGCTCAGGGTTTGCTCGGTAAGAAAAAGGGTGATAAAGCTGAAATCAGGGTGCCGGCCGGCGTCATTAACCTTGAAATTATTAACATCTCACGATAATTCCTATGGCTGGTATCTTTGCGCGCATAGCTTCCGGAGAAATTCCCTGTTACAAAGTGGCCGAAAATGATCAGTTTTTGGCCTTCCTCGACATTCAGCCTTTGTGCGAGGGACATGTGCTCGTGATTCCCAAAAGCGAGATCGATTATATCTTTGATATCGATGATACAGCCTATGCTGCTTTTTTCTTGTTTGCCAAAAAAGTAGCCCGGGCCGTAAAAGCAGTTATCCCTTGTCAGAAAGTGGGTGTGGCTGTTGTGGGGCTGGAAGTCCCTCATGCGCACATTCATCTGGTGCCCATGAATTCCATCAGTGATCTGGATTTCGCTAAGGCTAAACTTAATCCCGGGGAGGCCCGGATGCAACAGATTGCCTCCGAATTACAATCAGCCTATACCCAACTATTCGCCTGATTTTTCGGCCAGGTGTTCCGCGGCCAATTCAAGCTGATGATACCAATCTTCCCCGTATTTGCGAATTAACGGGGCTTTTAAATAGCGATACAGTTTTTCTTTTCCGCTTTTCCAGGCTTGTGCGCAGACATGCCAGTGGTGAACATTGACCGCTTCGAAGGTATTGTATCGACTAATGCGTACCGGGTAGAGGTGACAGGAAACTGGTTTTTGAAAATCGCACTGCCCTTCAAGAAACGCTTTCTCAATAGCGCAAAGGGCAATTCCATTATGGAAATAGGTAAAAACGCATTCCTTGCCAGGGTTCAAGGCCGTTACCAGCCCGCCAAAAGAATCCAGCGTGGAGAACCCTGATGATTTCAGCGTAGCCAGGCCTTCGGGGGTCATGTAGGCCTGTATGGACTCCAGGTTCATCCTGATATCGTTTAGTTCGGAAGCGTCCAGTGGCGCACCGGCATCGCCTTCTACGCAACAGAGACCTTTGCAGCTGCAGAGGTCGCACCCAAAAGTGCTTTCGATCAACGCATCGGATACCAGGGTATTTTCAATAATGATCATAGTTTCCATTTCGTTTGCAAAGGTACAGTTTCAGCAGCGTTTCGCAATTCATTATGTGTATCTTTGTTTATTCTATAGCCGCATGATACGTTTTCCCAACGCTAAAATCAACCTGGGACTGAATATCCTGGGTAAACGCCCCGATTCTTATCACGAGCTACGGATGGTGATGCTTCCGGTGGGGCTTTGTGATGCCCTGGAGATCATTCCATCCCGCGACAGCGCTTTTCATTTTGGCACCTCAGGACTCGCTGTGGAGGGGCCACCGGGGGAAAATTTGTGCGAGCAAGCCTGGCATTTGTTTAACCGTGAATGTCCCTCAACGCCCGTTTCAATGCATCTGTATAAACGGATTCCCACTGGCGCCGGCTTGGGCGGTGGCTCGGCAGACGCCGCTTATACGCTGCAAATGCTTCAGCAGATGTTCTGTCCGGAGCTTTCTAAGGAGAAGATGATGCACATGGCGGCCCAGCTGGGAAGCGATTGCCCGTTCTTTTTGTTGAATGTTCCTTGTCTGGCAAGCGGAACCGGGACCCAACTTCGGCCGCTTGAACTTAAGTTGTCAGGCTTGTATATCGTGATTGTGAAGCCGGCCGTTTCAGTGAACACCGCCTGGGCTTACAGTCAGGTAAGGTCATGCCACGAAACGGAATCTCCGGAATTGATTCTTAAGCGGCCTCCTGTGGAATGGCGTGGGCAGCTTATCAACGACTTTGAACCGCTTGTGTTTGCCGCGCAGCCCCAACTGGCGGCCTTAAAAGAAAGTCTGTACGCCCTGGGCGCCGTGTATGCTTCAATGAGTGGCAGCGGATCAGCACTGTATGGAATCTTTCAACAAGCAGTAAGCATACCAGATCGTTTTTTCGGGGATGCGTTTTGTTGGACCGGACCGTTGGCTTGAATTTACTTCGGTGCCTTATACAAGAGGAAGACGCCCAGTATCAGAAAGACAATGTTGGGAAACCACACGGCCAGACCCGGGGGCCAGTTGGCGTAAATAGCAAAGGTTTCTGTAATTCGCTGCAGGAGGATAAAGAAAAAGGTGGCGGTTAAACCAAAGGCGATATGGAGGCCTATGCCGCCGCGCACTTTTCGACTGGAAACGGCAACGCCAATCAGGGTAAGGATTATAGAGGCAAAAGGAAACGCGAGGCGTTTATGTTGTTCCACTTCAAAGTACTTCAGCAATTCAGAACCTTTGGTACGCTCACTTGCCACAAAATCCCGCAATTGGCCGTAATTCATCAGTTCGATATTGTCGGTTTTTTTGTGAAAATCTTTGGGCGTAAGGTTGATCACGGTATCCATGCGAACCCCGGACTTTAGCGTTTCACGCATGCCGTTGATTCTCCGAACAGAGTAGCGTTCCATGATCCATTTTTCGCCCTGTTTATCCCAGCGGATACTGGCGGCACTCAAGCGGTAGGTCAGGTTCACCCCTTCAAACTGATCCAGGGTAAAGTTATGACCAAGGTCTTGTTCAACATTGTAACTTTCTACGTAGGCAAGTGTTCCCGGCGCTATCTGCAGGTGAATGTTACGGGATGTATTCCGGAATTTATTTTTGATGTATGTATTGACGAATTCAAGGCGGTTTTTGTTGGTCGTAGGAATGAGGTAATTCGCCAGGTACAGCGAGAAGAGGGCGATCAGAAATGAGGCAACTACGTAAGGAAGCAGCAATCGACGGAAGCTGATGCCGCTGCTGAGCATGGCAACAAATTCCGATTGGCTGGCCATTTTCGCGGTAAAATAAATGACCGCGATGAAGGTAAATAAGGCGCTGAAGAGGTTGACAAAGTAGGGAATAAAATTCAGGTAGTACACGAAGATGATTTCACTCAGCGGGGCTTCTTTATCGATAAAATCTTCAATGTTTTCCGAAATATCAAAAATGATAACGATGACGATAATCAGCAGAATGGACAGCGCGAAGGTGCTGAGGAACTTCCGGATGATGTAAAGGTCAAGTAGAGGGATATGAAATCTTCGGAAAAGCTTCATGGGACAAAGGTACAAAACCCCGGTGATCTCCGCCGCCTGGGGCAATAAAAAAGCCTGCTGTTCCAACAGCAGGCTTTTGTTGAAATACAGATGACTATTCTTCTTCTTTGGACTCTTCTTCGTAAGCCTTGAGGAGCTGGGTTTGGATATCGCCCGGAACCTGCAGGTATTCGGAAAATTTGAGCGAATAGGTAGCGCGACCGCTGGTGATGGAGCTTAGCGCGGTGCTGTAACGGTTCATTTCGGCCAGGGGTACTTTGGCCAGGATTTTCTGATAATTGCCTTCGCTTTGCATGCCCATGATAACAGCGCGGCGGCCCTGAAGGTCGGTCATAACGTCGCCCATTTTTTCTTCGGGAACGAAAACTTCAACTTCATATATCGGTTCGAGAATCTTGGGTCCTGCGTTTTTAAAAGCTTCGCGGAAAGCGTTACGGCCGGCCAGTTTAAAAGAAATTTCGTTGGAATCAACCGGGTGCATTTTCCCGTCGTAAATGCTTACGACGATATCGCGTGCGTAGGAACCGGTGAGGGGGCCTTCTTCCATTTTTTCCAGGATACCTTTGAGGATGGCTGGCAGGAAGCGGGCGTCAATGGCGCCGCCCACGATACAGTTATGGAATAAGAGCTTGCCGCCCCAGTCCATTTCTTGCACATCGCGTCCACGGATGGGAAATTCTGTCTGATCCGGCATGCCTTCGAAATAGGGCTCGATCATCATGTGAACTTCACCGAACTGGCCGGAACCACCGGATTGCTTTTTGTGGCGGTACATGGATTTAGCCGATTTGGTGATGGTTTCACGGTAGGGAATCTTGGGGGCGTAGAATTCAATATCGATTTTGTTCAAACGTTCGATCTGCCATTTGGCGATATTCAAATGCTGCTCGCCTTGTCCCGCGAAGATCAGTTGTTTCAGCTCGCGGCTGTAATTGGCGATTAGTGTGGGATCCACCTTGTGCATATCGATCAGGATGCTGCCCAGCTTTTCGTCATCCGAAGAGTTAACGGCCCTGACTGCTGTTCTGAATTTGGGTTCGGGGAAGGGGATGGGTTGGCAAATATCTTCACTGTTCTTTCCGGAATTCAGCGTGTCGCCAGTAGCAACACTTTTAAGCTTGATGGTGCCGCAAATATCGCCGGCAACTACTTTTGCCACTTTTTCGCGGTTTTTACCGGCTACTACTAATACTTGTGAGAGGCGTTCCTTGGAGGAGTTGCGCGGATTCACCATATCCATGGCTTCGGTAATTTCGCCGCTCATTACTTTAAAAAAGCTTAATTCGCCGATGTGCTGCTCAATTGATGTTTTGAAGACAAAGGCCAGGGGTGCGCCGGCGGCCGAGCATTTAATTTCTTTGCCTGAGGTGGTTTTCGGGGCGGGCATTTCATCCG
Organism: uncultured Bacteroidales bacterium; assembly: GCA_964585485.1. Classification (GTDB taxonomy): domain Bacteria; phylum Bacteroidota; class Bacteroidia; order Bacteroidales; family CAIWKO01; genus CALGYY01. The sequence continues at coordinate 677 of CAZPDS010000090.1, read as the reverse complement.
GTGCCGGCAACGAGCTGGCGATGTATTCCAGCAGGCGGTTCACGCCCAGGTTCATTTTAGCAGAGGTACAGAAGACCGGGAAAATACCGCGGGAAATCAGGCTGAGTTTAAGGCCTTTCTGAAGTTCTTCTTCCGTCAGGGTTCCCTTTTCAAAAAAGACTTCCATCAGGTTTTCATCACCTTCAGCTGCCGCTTCGATTAATTGCGCGTGCAGGTCATCGGCTTTGTCTTTTTCTCCGGCCGGAATGTCAACGATTTCTGATTTGCCGTCTTTGGCAAACTTAATCATTTTCATTTTCAGCAAATCAATTACGCTGTCGAAACCGGCTCCCGATTGAACCGGGTACTGCACCAGGGTGACTTTGGGTCCGAAGTAATTTTTTAATTGCCGGATGGTTTCATCAAAATTTGCCTTTTCGTGATCCAACTGGTTCACCACGAACACAACCGGAACATTTTCTTTGTTGGTATATCGCCAGGTAATTTCGGTACCTACTTCAACGCCATTCTGGGCATTCACCACCATTAGCGCGGTATCTGCAACGGTAAGGGCGGACACGACTTCACCGATGAAATCATCGAAACCAGGGGCGTCAATGATGTTGATTTTTTTGCCGGCAAATTCGCTGTACATCACGGTTGAAAATACAGAGTTCAAACGTTCCAGCTCAATTTCC
>CAZPDS010000089.1:0-8976 GCA_964585485.1 uncultured Bacteroidales bacterium | reverse complement strand
TATTCAACAAACCCAGGAGCCCGTCGGAGGACTGTTTCTGGAGTTCGTCGAGCATGGTTGGGTCCACACCGGGGAGCACGACATAAGAACCGAGGCGGTAGATCAAAAGGATACCGATGGTAAAGAGTATCCTCTTTTTGAGTTCCTCGATCTTATAGATGTTCCGTATTGTTTGAATAAACCGTTTCATTCATTAAATTTTAGTAGCGGTTCCACCTAGGGCTTCGATTGCTTTGATTGCTGTTGCGGAGAAAGCGTGCGCGGAAACATCCATTTTTGTTTTGAGTTCACCACGACCGAGGATCTTCACTTTATCGTTCTTGCCGATCAGTCCGCTTTCGTACAGCACGGCCACGTCAATTTTGTCGAGTTTTCGATTATCGGCGAGGGCTTGCAGTGCGTCGATATTGATGCTCTTATATTCAATGCGGTTGATATTCTTGAAGCCAAACTTGGGCAAGCGACGCATCAGGGGCATTTGTCCGCCTTCAAAACCCAGCTTCGATTTATAACCCGAGCGTGATTTTGCTCCTTTGTTACCGCGGGTAGCCGTACCGCCTCTGCCTGAGCCCTGGCCGCGGCCAATTCTCTTTCTCGTTTTTACCGAACCTTTTGCCGGTTTGAGATTACTTAAATCCATGGTTAAAGAATATTATCGTTTGTTATAATTCTTCCACACTTACTAAGTGCTTTACTTTATTGATCATGCCGAGCACCTGAGGGGTTGCCTCATGGATAACGCTCTGGTGCATTTTTTTCAGACCAAGGGCGGCGACTGTTCTTTTCTGGCGCTGCGGGCGGTCGATAATGCTGTGAACCTGGGTGATTTTTACTTTCTTCATTGCACAGATAGATTTTCCGAATGATTATTAACCATTAAATACTTTGGAGATGGTGATACCGCGAAGTTGGGCCACGGTATAGGGATCTTTCATCAAGGTAAGTGCATTAATGGTAGCTTTCACAACACTATGAGGGTTGGAAGAGCCTTTGGACTTAGCAAGTACGTTTTTCACCCCTACGCTTTCGAGTACGGCGCGCATGGCACCCCCGGCGATAACACCGGTACCGGGCGCGGCTGGTTTCAGAAACACGTAGGCACCGCAGTACTTACCATATTGTTCGTGAGGAACGGTACCGTTGATCACGGGAATCTTGATGAGATTTTTCTTGGCATCGTCTACGCCTTTGGCGATGGCTGAGGTAACTTCCTTGGCTTTGCCAAGTCCGTAGCCAACCACACCATTTTCATTACCAACCACAACGATCGCCGAAAAGCTGAAGGTTCTACCCCCTTTAGTAACTTTCGTGACGCGTTGGATTGCGACAAGACGGTCTTTAAACTCGATTTCGCTCGATTTTACTCGTTTTACGTTTGCGTTGGGCATATTCCTTTAGAATTTAAGGCCAGCTTCCCTGGCTGATTCTGCTAATGATTTTACTCTACCGTGGTACAAATATCCATTGCGGTCGAAGACTACTTCGTTGATGCCGGCTTCGATAGCTTTTTTGGCCACCGCGGCTCCCACGAGCTTGGCTTGTGCAATACCGCTAACCTTTGACTGTGCAATTTCGGGCTCTTTCGACGAAGCGGCGAGCAGCGTTTTGCCATTCAGGTCGTCGATCAGTTGCACATAAATATTTGTATTACTTCTGAAAACCGACAGTCTGGGGCGTTGTTCGGTTCCACGGACAATTTTCCGGATCCTCATTTTGATCCGTTGCCTTCTGTATTCCTTTTGATTCTTAGTAGCCATCCTTTTGGATATTATATTACATTAAAATTACTTCTGAACTGCAGATTTACCCGCCTTTTTGCGAACCACTTCGTCTTTGAAGCGGATTCCTTTACCCTTATAGGGTTCGGGGGGTCTGAGGGATCTGATTTTCGCGGCCACCTGACCGATGATTTCCTTGTTGATGGATTTCAGGATGATCGTAGGGGGTTTACCACGTTCGTTCACTGTTTCCACGGTAACTTCCGGGGGCATGAACATATAGATACCGTGGGAAAAGCCAAGGGAAAGCTCGAGTGAATTGCCTTTTGCTTCGGCTTTATAACCCACACCGTAGAGTTCCTGAATCGTGGTATACCCTTCAGAAACGCCTTTAACCATATTAGCCATCAGGGCCCGATAGAGCCCGTGAAGCGATTTCTGGCTTTTATCATCATTCTGACGTTTCAGTATGATATTACCATCTTCGGTTTCGATGCTGATAACAGGGTTTACCCACTGTTTAAGTTCGCCTTTGGGGCCTTTCACTGTAACGATATTCCCTTCGCCGGTGCTAACGGTAACGCCTTGGGGTAATTCGACAGGTAGTTTTCCAATTCGTGACATTTCTATAGATCTCCTTTGTTAACTAACGTAGCAAACAACTTCACCACCAATATTTAACTGACGGGCCTCTTTATCGGTCATCAGTCCGCGCGAGGTGGATATAATCGCGATACCCAAACCGTTCATCACCTTGGGAAGCTCATCGCCCTTCACGTACTTGCGGAGTCCGGGGGTGCTGATGCGCTGAATCTTGGAGATGGCCGGCATTTTTGTGGCGGCATGGTACTTAAGCGCCACTTTGATCAGACCGGGTTTGGGGTCATCAATAAATTTATAATTCAGGATATATCCTTTTTCGAAAAGGATCCTGGTAATTTCCTTTTTAAAGTTGGATGCGGGTATTTCGACAACGCGGTGGTTGGCCTGAACGGCATTACGGACGCGGGTCAAATAATCTGCAATAGGATCGGTGTTCATTGCTATTACCTGTTAATGTTTATACTACTTCAAATTACCAACTGGCTTTCTTCACTCCTGGAATAAGACCATTGAGGGCCATTTCCCGGAAATTGATACGGGAAAGACCAAACTGGCGCATATATCCTTTAGGACGGCCGGTGAGTTTGCAACGGTTGTGCAGACGAACCGGGCTGGCGTTCTTGGGGAGTTTTTGCAGGGCTTCGTAATCGCCGGCGGCTTTAAGAGCGGCGCGCTTGGCGGCATAACGATCGACCAGCTTCTGTCGTTTAACTTCACGTGCTTTAATAGATTCTTTTGCCATGATTATTTCTGGTTTTTGAAGGGGATTCCAAATTCTTTTAACAAAGCGTGGGCTTCTTTATCGGTGCGGGCCGAAGTAACAAAAGTTACATCCATACCCTGAATACGACTGATGCCGTCGATGTTGATTTCAGGGAAGATGATCTGCTCGCTCACCCCGAGGGTGAAGTTACCGCGACCGTCGAAACCCTTGTCGCTAACGCCACGGAAGTCGCGAACGCGCGGGAGGGAAACGGCTACCAGACGATCCAGAAACTCAAACATACGATCGCCCCGAAGGGTAACGCGCACACCGATGGGCATGCCCTTACGCAGTTTAAAGTTCGAGATGTCGCGTTTAGACTTGGTCTGAACGGCTTTTTGTCCCGCAATAGCGGTCATTTCTTCCACACCGGTATCGATGAGTTTCTTATCAGCGATAGCGGCACCCACGCCCTGGTTCAGGCAAATTTTCAGCAATTTGGGAACCTGCATAGGGTTTTTATATTCGAACTGCGTGGTGAGGGCAGGAATAATTTCCTTGTAGTACTTATCCTTTAATCTCGGTGAGTTCATAATTACAGTGCCTCCTTCTTTTCAGATTTAATGGAATACCGGATGAGTTTACCGCTCTTTTCGTCCAGACGTCTTCCAACGCGGGTGGGATTACCGGCGCCATCGATCACCATGAGATTCGAAATGTGCACGGGCGCTTCTTTTTTGACTATACCACCCTGGGTGTTTTTTGCATTGGGTTTGGTATGCTTGGAGATAAGGTTGATTCCTTCGACGATGGCTTTATTTTTTTCCACCAGGACTTCCAGGACCCTACCCTGCTGACCCTTAGAGTCACCAGCGATAACCTTTACCATGTCTCCCTTTTTGATCTTAAGTTTGGGACGCATAATTCTTCAGTATATTAAAGCACCTCAGGTGCAAGTGAAACGATTTTCATGTATTGTTTTTCACGTAATTCCCTGGCCACAGGTCCGAAAATACGAGTTCCCCGCAACTCATCACCGGCGCTCAGCAGCACAACGGCGTTGTCGTCGAAGCGGATATAAGAACCGTCGGCTCGACGGATTTCTTTTTTAGTTCTGACCACCACGGCTTTGGTCACCGTTCCCTTTTTGATGCCGCCGCTGGGAATGGCGCTTTTGACCGTGACGATGATTTTGTCACCCACCGAAGCATAACGCTTGCGGGTTCCACCGAGGACGCGGATGCACATGGCGGTCTTGGCTCCACTGTTATCGGCTACGATTAAGTTGCTTTCTTGCTGAATCATAACTATTTAACCTTTTCTATGATTTCGACTAATCTCCAACATTTGTCTTTGCTCAACGGCCGGGTTTCGGCGATGCGCACGGTATCCCCGATTGAACATTCGTTCTTTTCATCGTGGGCCATAAACTTCGAAGTCTTTTTTACGAACTTCCCGTATTTAGGGTGTTTAACCTTACGCTCAACGGTCACGACGATACTTTTCGTCATCTTATTGCTGACCACAAGGCCGACCTTTTCTTTTCTTAACTTTCTGTCTTCCATTGTTTATATGAAATTACTTATTTCGTGCTGGTTTCAGGCTTTTTCGTGCTGATGGTTTCACCCTTAAGTTCGCGCTGACGTAATTCCGTTTTCATGCGGGCGACCATTTTTTTGTACTGCTGAAGTTTCATAGGATTCTCCAGGGGTGATACCGTATGATTAATCTGCAGTCTGGTGAGTTGTTTGGTTTCCTCCTCAAGACGTTCGATAATTTCAGGGGTGGAAAGTTGACTAATGACTTCCTTTTTCATGTTGTTTCAAGTATTATGCTTCGACGTAATCTCTTCTGAGAACAAATTTCATTTTAACCGGCATTTTCTGGGCACCCAGACGGAGGGCTTCCTTGGCGGTTTCCAGGTTCACACCTTCGATTTCGAAGATAATGCGACCGGGGGTTACGCGGGCCACGAAATATTCGGGGGCACCTTTACCTTTACCCATACGGACTTCGGCGGGTTTCTTCGTCACCGGCTTATCGGGAAAGATACGGATCCACAACTGACCTTCACGTTTCATGTAACGGGTGATGGCCTGACGGGCGGCTTCGATCTGGCGACCGGTAATCCAGTGTTCTTCCATGGTTTTAATGGCAAAAGATCCAAACGAAAGTTCATGTCCACGATGGGCATTGCCTTTCATTTTCTGCTTCTGCATTTTCCGGTACTTCGTTTTCTTCGGCTGTAACATAACCTACAAGCTTTTATATGATTCGTAATGCTGATTCTTTTCTATTATTTTCGGGGACGGCGCTGGCGCATGCGATTCTCTTTACCGCCTTCGGGTTTTACTTTTGCTCCGGGAGCAGAAGCCACGAGTTCGCGCTTTCCATACACTTCACCTTTGCAGATCCAAACCTTCACACCAATACGTCCGTAGGTCGTATGTGCTTCGGCCAGTGCGTAATCGATATCGGCACGCAAGGTATGCAACGGAATACGGCCTTCCTTGTACTGCTCGGTGCGGGCCATTTCGGCGCCACCGATACGGCCGGCCACCTGAATCTTCACGCCTTCGGCACCCATGCGGATGGTAGAGGCGATACCGGTTTTGATAGCGCGACGGTAAGAAACACGGCCTTCAATCTGACGGGCAACTCCACTGGCTACCAGGGCGGCATCCAGTTCGGGGCGTTTGATTTCGGCAATATTGATCTGGATTTCCTTGTTGGTGATGCGCTTCAATTCCTCTTTCAGCATATCCACATCGGAGCCCCCTTTACCAATAATAATCCCCGGACGAGCCGTATGAATAGTTACGGTAATGAGCTTCAGTGTGCGTTCGATTACGATTTTAGAAATGCCGGCTTTGGAGAGGCGTTTGTGAACGTTCAAATACTTGCGGATACCAAAGTCCTCGATCAATTTATTTTCGAAGTTTTTGCCACCGAACCAGTTTGAATCCCATCCTCGGATGATCCCTAATCGGTTACCTATCGGATTAGTCTTTTGTCCCATCTGGTATTACTAATTAAATATTCTTTTATTAATTTTCTTTACTTTCTGTTGTCACTTCCGCTACGGGGGCCTCTTCCACCACGACCGCGCTGTCGATCACCATGGTTACATGGTTAGAGCGTTTGCGGACACGATGAGCGCGACCCTGGGGGGCGGGCTGAACACGTTTGAGCATACGGCCACCGTCAACCATCACCGTTTTCACGACAAGGTTGGCGTCTTCGATACGTTCGCCTTCATTTTTCTTTTGCCAGTTGGAGATGGCGGACAGCAGCAGCTTATGCAGGCGTCCGGAAGCTTCTTTTGGCGATGTTTTTAAGAGGTGCAGGGCCAGTTCAACCCTCATACCGCGAATCTGATCGGCGACGAGTCGCATTTTGCGGGGGGATGTCGGACAATCCGCAAGACGCGCCATGTAGATGCTCTTCATGGCTTCCTTGCGCGCAGTTGCACTATTACGTTTTCTTTCTCCCATTGCTGTTGATATTATAAAATCTTACTTATTTTTTTCCCTTATTACCTGCGTGGCCCCTGAAAATACGGGTGGGTGCAAATTCACCCAACTTATGGCCTACCATGTTCTCCGTAACGTACACGGGGATGAACTTATTCCCGTTGTGCACTAAGATGGTAAGTCCGACGAATTCCGGAGAGATCATAGATGCCCTTGACCAGGTTTTGATGCTTGCACTTTTTTTGGAGGAACTTTGCTCCAGGACCCTGCGTTCCAGTTTATAATGGATATACGGACCTTTTTTTAGTGAACGGCTCATTGTCTATTGGTGTTTCGTTACTGGAATTACTTTTTCCTTCTTTCGATAATATATTTACCCGACATTTTCTTTTTGTTACGGGTTTTGTAGCCCTTGGCGGGGATGCCCTTACGGGTGCGGGGATGTCCACCCGAGGCACGACCTTCGCCACCACCCATGGGGTGATCAACGGGGTTCATTACCACACCGCGGGTACGGGGCCGGCGACCGAGCCAACGGCTGCGGCCAGCTTTTCCGCTAACCTCAAGGCTATGATCCGGATTGGAAGCCATTCCAACGGTAGCTTTACAGGTGAGCAGGATTTGACGGGTTTCCCCGGAGGGCAATTTAATGACCGCGAATTTTCCGTCGCGCGACAGCAGCTGGGCATAAGAGCCGGCGCTGCGGGCCATCTTGGCACCTTGTCCCGGGCGGAGTTCAATATTGTGAATAACGGTACCCAGCGGTAACTCACTCAGGTAAAGCGAATTTCCAATCTCGGGAGCTACACCACGGCCGGAATTGATCTCCTGACCAATCTTCAGACCTTGGGGTGCAATGATGTACCGCTTTTCGCCATCGCCGTAAACCACCAGGGCAATACGCGGCGAACGATTGGGATCATATTCAATACTCTGCACCTTGGCAGGGATATTTTCTTTATCGCGCTTGAAATCAATGACACGGTACATTTTCTTATGTCCGCCGCCGATATAGCGCATGGTCATTTTTCCGGAATGGTTACGTCCACCTGACTTTTTCAGGGGTTGCAGTAAACTTTTCTCGGGCGTTCCGGTTGTGATTTCCTCGAAGGAACTGACAAGCTTGAAGCGCTGACTGCTTGTTGTGGGTTTTAATTTCTTTAATGCCATCTCGTTTAGATATTGCTATAGAAATCTATGGTTTCACCTTGTGCTAATGTGACGATTGCCTTTTTCGTCATGTTTTTGCGGCCGGAAATATAGCCACCTTTAGTCCAGCGCCCGGTACGGTCGCCACGGCAATTCATGGTATTGACTGCGTCAACGTTTACTTCATAAAGCTCTTCAACTGCTTTCTTAATCTGCAGTTTGTTTGCCCTTTTGTCGACGATGAACGCATAACGCTGGAGCTTTTCGCCCAGCTGGGTCATCTTTTCAGTTATTACCGGCTTGATAATAAGGCTCATGGTAATGTGTTTTATTCGTTATTGCTTGTATGAATTTTCTCAATCTCTTTCAGGGAACCTTCCAGTATGATCAGGTTGGCCGCATTCAGAATGTCGTACGTATTCAGGGAAGCAGCGGTTGTGACCATTGTTTTCTGAATATTGCGTGCCGAAAGCACGAGGTTCATATCCGTGGACGCGGTTACCATCAGGCTACGTTTACCCTCTACCTTAAGGTTGCTCAGCAAGGTTTGGTATTTTTTAGTTCCAATGCTGTCGAAGGTAAAGTCTTCGAGAACGATAATATTATTCTCTTTGGCTTTATAGCTCAGGGCCGATTTGCGGGCAAGCACTTTCAGTTTCTTGTTCAGCTTAAAGGAATAATCCCTGGGCTGAGGACCGAAAACGCGGGCGCCACCAACAAACAACGGAGACTTCATACTACCGGCACGGGCACCACCGGTGCCTTTCTGGCGTTTTAGTTTCTTGGTTGTCCCGGATATCATCGACTTCTCGAGTGAAGCGTGTGTACCCTGACGCTTGTTGGCCTGATGCTGCTTAACATCAAGATAAATCGCATGATCATTGGGTTCAATCCCAAAAATACCATCTTCCAGATTTACCTTACGGGAGGTTTTACTTCCGTCGATTTTATATACTACTAACTCCATCTTTCAATAATTATGTATGAACCTTTAGGGCCCGGAACGGAGCCTTTAACAACAATAATATTCTTTTCGGGGATTAATTTCACCACCTGAAGGTTGATGTTTTTCACGCGGTTTCCGCCCATACGGCCCGCCATACGCATGCCCTTAAAAACGCGGGAAGGGTACGATGAGGCACCGATAGAACCGGGAGCGCGTAAACGGTTGTGCTGACCATGTGTGCTTTCGCCCACACCCGCAAAATGATGACGTTTCACCACACCCTGAAAACCCTTACCTTTGGAAACACCGACCACATCGATGAATTCGCCTTCCTGAAAAACTTCGACTGTTAATACATCACCAAAGTTTTTCTGGTGTCCTTCC
>CAZPDS010000088.1:0-9242 GCA_964585485.1 uncultured Bacteroidales bacterium | reverse complement strand
ACATGGGCCCCCAGATAAAAGGGCGCCACCGCCAGCGCCATTCCGGCCCAGCATTTATTAATCGCCACGCCGTCGACATACATCCGGTAATCGCGAAAATTAAAAGGATCATGGTAGCGAACGCCTTCGTAATAATCAAAAAAGGAAAAATTCAGATCCTGGTAAATAAATACGGCCGGAAGGTACGCATAGTAGCCTTCGCCGTCGCTGCGAACGACCTGATTCCAGTGATCTTTGCCCCAGTTGATGTTGAGGGTAATCCAAAACATCACCAGACCCAGCAAGGCCAGTATAAGATGGGGAAACAGATTTTTTGAAAGCAACGACTTCATGGCATTGTTATTTGACGGGCGAGGAATTCATACCGCTGTCCGCTAATGAAAGAGGCTGTCCGTGCGGGGACAGCCTCTTTCATAAAAGCATTGGATTACTTGTTTTTCTTCCAGGCTTGAAATTCCTTCAGTAAGCTAACATAACTTTCGTCGGAAGGCTTGCTAACACTCGTCGTGATGTTAAGTTTTTTCATATCAGAAGGCCACTGCACCACCGGACAAACTTCGCCGCCGTAGGTTCCGTTGGACTCGACATAATTTTCACCATCGATAGAACTCACATAGAAAGTATAAGGTGAGGTTCCATCCAGTTTAAACAAACGCGCCGCGGCCAGTGTTGGATAATCCATGGTAATTTCGCCACACAGCACACCGTCTTCTTCAAACAATCTTTTTTTGATGTTGGTAGCTTCGGGATAGCTGTTGTCAATCTTATTTCCATCGATGTAATCATTTACAAGCTCTTCAAAATCTTCCTTTTCCGTTACACCGGCCGAATCCACGATGGACATAATGTTGTAATATTTCACGGTCAGTTTGCCGCTACCGTCGCCGGTGATTTTGTACGAGTAGGTTTTGGTTTCCACCGTAAGGCAACTGGTGAAGATAAAAGCAAAGGCCGCCAGGGCCATCAAGAAAATTTTCACTTTTGTCATAAAATAGTTTTTTTAGCCGGTCCTGCCTTCCCGCGTAAGCGGCCGGCCATTGTTAAGTGTTTAGCGGGGATATTTAAAAAACAAGTCCAAATATACGTACTTTTGCAGGAATCACAAACACTAAAATTTGTCCAATGAATATTTCCGTCGACATCAGTTATTATCCCCTGAAGGAAGAATTCAAAGCTCCTATCCGGAATTTCATCGATCGGCTGAATACCCACACCGGCCTGAAGGCTGTAACCAACGGCATGAGCACCCAGGTATTCGGCGACTACGACCTGGTGATGAATGCGATTACGGCTGAGATTAAGAAGTCATTTGAACTTCCGCATTCGGTTTTCGTGCTCAAGGTTATCAATGCTGATTTGCAGTAAACACGCATGGATGCATTGCTGAATTGGTTCTCCGTGCACGGCTTGGAGCTGGCGGCCTTTGTCTTTGGCGTGCTGGGCGTTTGGCTCACAGCACGACAAAATATTTGGTGCTGGCCGGTGGGGCTAGCCAATGTACTACTTTCACTGTTCGTATTTTTTTATGCCCGGCTTTACGCCGATGTGTTGCTGCAACTCTTTTACCTGGTCATGACCCTTTACGGATGGTACGAATGGCTGTTTGGCGGCGAAAACAAGAGCCGTTTGCAGATTCGTCGCATCCGGCGTCCGGAAACATTTTTCCTCTTGCTCATCGGTTTCGCTGCCTCGCTGCTGGCGGGCTGGCTGTTCCAACGTTACACCAACGCTGCCCTGCCCTATTGGGATTCCTTCGTGGCCGTATGGGGCGTTATCGCTACATGGGCCATGGCCCGAAAGATTCTTGAACACTGGAGCATGTGGATTGTCATAGATCTGCTGTGTACCGGCATCTATTTTTATAAAGGACTTTACTTTTTCACCGCCTTGTACTTTCTGTTTGCCGTTATCGCCGTTTACGGTCACATCACATGGAAAAAAGATTATCTAAAACAAAGAGCCCCTGCCGCATAGCCATCACCGGACCGGAATCAACCGGCAAGTCCTTACTGGCTGAAGCCCTGTCCCATCATTACCATACAGCATGGGTAAGTGAGTATGCACGGGAATATCTGGCTCATTTAGGACGGCCCTACCGCTACGAAGATATTGTTGAAATTGCCCGCGGACAGCTCGCCCGCGAAGAACAGCAGGCGATGAGTGCTACGAATTATCTATTTTGTGACACCGATATGCTGGTCACCTACGTCTGGTCCGTTTTTAAGTTTGGTCACTGCGATCCCTGGATTGAGAAGCAAGTGCACGAACACACTTACGATTACTATTTATTGTGCGGCATTGATTTGCCATGGGAGCCCGATCCACTGCGTGAACATCCGGATCAGCGCGAAAAATTGTTAGCTACGTACCAAGGGGAACTTGACCTCCGGCAACGGCCTTACGGCCTGGTGCGCGGATTTGGGGAAGAGCGAACGCAGTGCGCCATTCGCTTGATTGACGCCCATTTTGGAGCCCCGGATGCAGGAACAAATCAAAATTCAGTCATTTAAACACCGCAATTTCACCGATATCCCTAAATTTGTGTGAAACTTTTCCATCATGAAACGGACCTACCTGATTGCTGTTGTTCTCTTTGGTGCTATGCTGCTAAGCAGCACCAGAGTTGAGGCGCAGGTAGTGATCAACGAAGTATTTGTGAGTCCCACTGCGCCAACCGGAACGACCACCAATTCAAACTCACTGTACAATACCGATCCGGCCGACCTTCCCGCCGCCAACCGCGAATGGATTGAGCTCTACAATACCAGCACCTGCGATACAATTGATCTGAGTTGTTATACCCTGGCCAGCAACATGCAACCCCCTGACGGCATGGGTTATGAAAATTGGGGTGCCTTTACTTTTCCGGCCGGCACGCTCATCTACCCCGCCTCCTTTCTGGTGGTGGGCGGCAACGCCGCAGCAGTTCCGCTGTTGCATTTTAACCTGACCTACTACCGGAATAACGGATTCGGAGTACAATACCTTTGCGGTGTCCCTACCCGTTGGTTTCTGCGCGATGACTACGGTTGGTTAGGACTCTACACACCGGCCGGAACCGTCGAAGATGCCGTTTATTGGGACCTTTACGGAATTCCCTCCAACCTTAGCTCGCAGGAAGAATATGCACACGCGGTTGCCACCACCACCACCTGCAGCGGAAGCATGACGCTGACCGCCGCCCGCTTCATCCCGGGCATTGAATACGCCGGCCGGGTAATCACCGCGCTAAATCTATCGCTGCAACGCACCAGCGACGGCGCTTCATCATGGAATACGACCGCAATCACCCCAACACCCGGCGGCTGCAACAGCAGTTGTGTAGGCCCCCCCACCATCACGGAAACCGTGCAGCATGAAAGCTGTCGGGGAAACGACGGGAGCATTCTTCTTAACATCATCGGCCTCACGGGCCCCTACAGCATCGAGTGGTACAGCCCACTGAGCGGATCAGCCGCGTACCAAACCGCTCTTACGGCCGGCAGTTATATAGCCAAAGTTACCGACGCCACCGGCTGTTACATCGTTTACGACACCATCAGTCTGGAACAACTCCCCGGGCCGGGACTCGACAACGCGCAAATCGTTCAGGAATCGTGTTCAGCCGGCAACGGCGAAATTCAACTGAACACCACCGGTGCAAACCTTCCGTTCAGCTACGTCTGGAATTCAACAACGGCAAACACGGCTCATCTCACCGGACTGGACGACGGCCACTACAGTGTTACCGTGACGGACCAACTGGGCTGCAGCGATTCGGCAAGCTTTGATATTGTGGATTTTCCCGGACCTGTGCTGATGATTGATGATACCATTGATGATTTGTGCAGCGAGTACACCGGACAGATACTGGTGTCGACCATGGGCGGAACGGAGCCCATCTCCTACATTTGGAATGCAGAACCCTCCTGGTCGACAGAAGATCTAAGCGGACTTTCAGCGGGCACCTTCACCCTGGTAGCCAGCGATGCCAACGGCTGTACAGCCACAGTGGCGGCCAGCATCAGCAACACCCCGCCGCCGGAAGTCTCCTTTGTGGAGGTCAACGACGAAACCTGCCATAAGTCCAACGGAACAGCCACACTGCTTATTAACGGCGGACATCCGCCCTACCAGTATAGCTGGGATGAATTGCCCGGTTTTACCGGGCTTACAGCCGACATGCTGTGTGAGGGCGTTTACCATGTTACTGTTTCCGACAGTGTTTGCATCGTCAGCGAAAGCGTGGAAATTCATAATATTCCCGGCCCCCTGGCGGCTTTTAATCCATACCCGGAAGTTACGACCCTGGAATTTCCCCGCATCGTATTTTGCGACCTGAGCGTGGGCGCCACTTATTGGAACTGGGATTTCGGAGACTCCACCTGCTCCACCCTAAGTAATCCCTATCACGAATACAGCGACACCGGAACGTTCAGGGTAAGGCTGACCATACACGATGACGAGGGCTGTATGGATTCCGTGTCGCACAAGGTCCTCGTTCTTGAACCCTTCACACTTTTTATTCCCAACGCCTTTACGCCCAACGGGGACGGGCTGAATGATTATTTTCAGTTGCGCGGCAACAACATCTGCGACTTCGAAATATTCATCTACAATCGCTGGGGAGAACAAATTTTCCATTCACTGTCTATCGACGAGGTCTGGGACGGCACAAAAAACGGACAGGCTTCACCCGCTGGAGTTTATTCGTGGGTGCTATGGTACCGGGATGATTACCGGCTATTTCAGGCCGATCGGAAAATACGTACCGGACACCTTACCCTCTTTCGATAATTCACAAAAAAGAATCATTCTAAATTATTCAGACGGGCAACTAAATGTATAGTTGTAACGACTATAATCAGACAGAAATTTACAGATTGAGACTTTTAAAGTTCACAAATTATCATAATATTAATTCTTGTATTTATCCAGAAGCTACTGAAAAGAAATCCCCATCATTACCCTTGTTATATTTTCTGATTATGAACAAGTCCTTGTCAATAACTCCATTACATAATCCTTTAGCCATCGTTGCCGAATCGTATCTTTGAACCAGTGCCGGATTGAACTGTATCCTCCATGAAACTCGAACACACTCCTCTCATAACTAAACTCACAAAATCAAGCGCTATAGCAATATAGAAATTATCCAACGATAGTCTGTAGAACTATACCACGAATGCAAACATCCTCGTTTAAATTTTTTAATATGCATGAATAACCTGCGGCGTTATGTCATGCATTTTTTTTGAATTCAATGAAAATCATAAAACATAAAAACAGAACCAAATGAAAAAATTAGCCTTACTCGCAAGTATGCTATTCGTATTTATGGGCGCAGCAACCGCTCAGAAATCAAGCGATTCTTCTCCGGAGAACATTTCGCCATCCCCTGAGCAGCAGGATGTTCAGAGCAAACAATTCGACCAGCCTGTGGTGCGCATTATTTATAAGGTATCCGGACTGAAAAGCGAGCAGGAATGCGCGCAGATACTAAAAACCTTGAGCGGGCTTGACTACATACTCGACAGCCAGCTCCATCTGGCAACAAACAAATTGTATATCACGGTTAAAGAAGAGGGGTATGAGTACAGCATCAAAGATTACTTGTTATCGCAGCGTTCAGGAATACCCACTTCGTTCGGTCTTGATTTTGAGCATTCCGTATGGGTTTTTCCGCACAAGTAGCAAGCGTAAATACTAAGAAAAACATAAAAAAATCAATACATCAATCATCATATGAAAAAAGAAGCATTGACATATTTCAGGCATACCCTGATACGAATGGCCAGCACCTTCGCAATTTTTATTGCTGCCTGCACTACGCTTAACGCGCAAGTGGCCACGTCTTACACATTTAGTCAGGCGGCGGGTTCGCCCACCTACCTGACCTCAGGTTACCTGAACCACACCACCGGGGTAACAGACGAAGCCGTATACGCCGATATTCCCATTGGCTTTAACTTCATGTTCAATTGCCAGATCTTCACCACCGTTGGCATCAGCATTAACGGATTTATTGTGTTAGGTGGCACCCCCACCACCTATTATTATTCACCCATCAGCGGCACCACCCACAACAATGTAATTTCGGCACTGGGCGGAGACTTACAGGGATTAGCAAGCGCAACACTGCGGTCGCAGACCCTTGGAACCGCACCAAACCGGACCTTTGTGGTGGAGTGGCAGCATTTTGAGAAGTACAGTGGTGCGGGTGACTATTCGTTTCAAATTATTTTATTTGAAACCAGCAACAATATTCAGATAAAATATGCATCAAGCACAACGGTAGCGGACAACTCTTTCCAGGTTGGTTTGAGAGGATCATCGAATACGGATTTTCTGAACCGCACCAAAACAAACAACACGGCCTGGCTGTCGTCAACAGCCGGCACAATTAATACCGACGCCATGGTAACCGGGGCCAATGCAACACGGAGTCCTCAGGGCGTCTTTACATGGACCAGCACAGCCTTACTTTGCACAGGAACACCGGCAACGGGAACAGCATCAGCGGCGCCTGCATCGGTTTGCAGCGGTTCTGCCACTACACTTTCCCTGAGCGGTATCACGGGCTGCGGCTTTTCCTACCAATGGCAATCTGCCACGGCATTGGCCGGCCCCTACGCCAACATCGCGGGAGGCACTACAGCGACATTTTCCGTGAACCCTACAGCCCTGACGTACTACCGGTGTATTGTTACCTGTGCAAACGGCGGTGGGTCCAGCACATCAAGCGTGGCAACGGTCACCATGAGTCCACCCGCCTCCTGCTATTGTGCATCAAATGCAACCAGCACATCCGATGAAGACATTTTCAATGTGACGTTCGGCACACTTAATAATAGCTCCACCTGTGCAACAACCGGAGTTGGGGCTTCCATTCTCAATGAATATTCCGATTACACCAACCTGGCCGCACCATCGGTGATGCAGGGATCGACAGTTGCATTTTCAGTGCAGGTAGGAACCTGCGGAGGATCGTACAGCAACGGCGTAGCGATCTGGATCGATTTCAATCAGGATGGTGACTTTAGCGACGCTGGCGAGCAGGTTTACGCTTCCTCAGCGACTACCTCAGGTCCGCATACCGAAACAGGCACAATCATTATCCCTCTCACTGCATTAACGGGCACCACCCGCATGCGGGTCATCTGCCAGGAATCAGCCATCCCGTCGAATCCATGTGGAACCTATTCGTATGGCGAAACGGAAGACTATCAGGTTACTATTGTTGCCGCCCCTGCCTGCACCGGCACACCCCTTGGCGGAACGACCAATGCTGCGACACTGGCAGGATGTACCGGTTATGCCGGTGCCATTTCTGTGACCGGATCCTCGGTTGCCTCAGGCCTGACGTACCAATGGTATTCCTCCCCCACCGGGGCAGCCCCGTGGACGCCCATCCCTGGAGCTACAGGCGCCACCTACACACCCACCGTCTATGGCCTTTACTACCGGAGGGAAATCACTTGCATTGCCAGTGGTTTATCCGCAAATTCAAGCTCCCTGCTATACAACAGTGCAGCCCCAATTAATGATGAATGTGTAAACGCCACCAACATTAATCCCAATGCGAACAGCACCTGTACCACTTTCGTTTCCGGTACCGTGGCCTGCGCTTCTGCATCCTCGCAGCCATCCGGCTGTTCAGGCACAGCGGATGATGACGTGTGGTACAAATTCACCGCCACCAGTACCTCCCACAACGTGTCACTTACCAATATCGCCGGATCAACCGACGATATGTACTTTGCTGTGTACAGCGGCAGTTGTGGCGCCCTGACAAATATAAAATGCATCGATGTCGATGAAACAACCCTAAGCGGTTTAACGATTGGTGCAACGTATTACATCCGGGTTTACACCTACACCTCAACAGCCGGACAAACGAGCACCTTTGATTTATGCGTCGGTACCATACCTCCGCCTCCGCCCTGTGCATCCAATCCGGCAGCCGGCGATTACTGCTCAACGGCGGTGGCCATCTGCAACCTGAACGGTTATTGCGGCAATACCAGCGCAACCTATACGGCAACAGTCAGTGCAACCAACAGCACCGATGAAGATGACTCTGCCCTTGGCGACGTTTTCTGCGGAACCATCGAAAATAATTCATGGTTGTCTTTCGTGGCCGACGCCACCACGGCTACCCTGAATGTCTATGTAAGCAATTGCACCAATGGCTGGGGCATCCAGATGCAGGTCTTTTCAAGCACCGACTGCCTCAACTACACCTCATTCTCGAACTGCTGGAATCCGGGCATTGAGGTGAACGGCACCGTGACCGCCACCGGACTTACCATCGGTCAGACCTATTACCTTATGATTGATGGCAATGCCGGCGATGTTTGCGATTATGTGATATCTGCCGCCTCCGGCGTTTGGACCCTCGACGCAGGCAGCGATGCAACGATTTGTGGCGGAAACTCCACCACGCTCAACGGAACCGGAGCAAGCGCATATACATGGTCGCCCACCACCGGTCTTTCCAATCCCAACATTGCCAACCCTGTAGCCTCACCTACGACAACCACTACGTACACGCTGACAGGAACGGGCGGAAATCCACTCTGTCCCGGAACCAATACCGATGCCGTCACTGTAACGGTTAGCGGAATCACACCTACAGCGACCAGCAACAGCCCGATCTGTGCCGGAGCCAGCCTGAACCTTAGCTCAACACCCAACGCTGCCACCAGCTATTCATGGAGTGGGCCGAACGGTTTTACCAGCACCTTGCAAAATCCTGTCATAGCATCGGCCACCACCGCCGCAACCGGGACCTATACGGTTACCGTCAACTCGGCTGGCTGTACCGGGACAGCTACTGTTAATGTTTCCGTAAATTCATCCGCATCGGTTACGGCTTCCAGCAATTCCCCGGTCTGCACCGGAAGCACCCTGAACCTTACCTCTTTACCCGCCGGTGGAACCGCGTATAGTTGGAGTGGCCCGAACGCTTTCAGTGCCACAACACAAAATCCATCCATTCCCTCCGTTACAGCAGCCGCAACTGGAACTTACACCGTCACCGCAACGATAGCCGGAGGTTGTACAGGAAGCGCTACCGTTACCATTGCCGTTAATCCAACGCCTACAGCTACGGCAGAAACAGCACAAACATGGTGCAACGGCGTTAACGTTGCGGCCAATCCCCTGGCCGGAACACCAGCCGGTGTTACCTTTAACTGGAGCAACACCAACGGCGCCATCGGCCTGGGAACCAGCGGAACAGGTGTAACTGCCATCCCCAG
>CAZPDS010000087.1:0-9254 GCA_964585485.1 uncultured Bacteroidales bacterium | reverse complement strand
AAACTTAAGGTGCCGCGTTCTGAATTCGGCGGGCAGGCCAACGGTGTGCTCAACAACCTCACCTCGCAGGCTACGGCCAAGGGCATCAACATCACCCCGTCGGAAACCGTGGATATCGACATCCTGGCAACGGGTACGCTGAGCAAGCCGAAATTCAAAATTGGCCTGAAAGGCGCCATCGGCAACCTGGCCGATGATTTGAAAAACCAGGCGCAACAAGCCCTTGAAGAGAAAAAAGAAGAGGTGATCCAGGAGGCCAAAGAAACGGTAAACCAAGCCCTTGACGAGGCCAATAAAAAAGCGCAGCAACTGCTGGCGGTTGCCGAAACACAGGCCCGGCAGATCCGCGAAAGCGCGAAAAAAGCCGGCGACAAGCTGATTGCCGAAGCCGATGCCCAGGGCCAAAAGCTGATCAGTGAAGCGAAGAATCCCATCGCGAAAGCGGCCGCCAAAGAAACGGCGAAGCAGTTAACGGCCGAAGCCCGGAAGAAGGCGGACAAGCTGAATGCGGAAGCCGAACAAAAAGCCAATGATGTTATTAATAAAGCCCGCACCGAAGGCGACAAGCTGATCCAGTCGGCCCGTCAGTAGGTTTTTACATCATCGTAAAGAAAGCATCGCACCCGGATGATGTACAACGGAGAACATACGTTCATTGGTGGCTGGGGAACATCCTCGGTACGGGTGGCATTGGTTGCGGCGGTGCTGGCCGCGTTGCTGTATTTTCTCAGTGAAAAACGGCAGGGGCTGCGCAAAAGCGCATCGCTGTTGTATATTCTACATACCCTTTCGTTAATTTCGGCATCGGTTGCCCTGCTGGTCATGATTTTCGGGCATTATAATGAATATCTTTATGTGTGGAAGTATTCCTCACGCGAATTATCCGCCACCTACCTTCTCTCCTCGTTTTGGGCCGGCAAGGAAGGCAGCCTGCTGCTTTGGCTTCTGTTGCAGTCGCTACTGGGATTAGCGCTGGTGTTCCGGCGTACAAGCAACGCCCGGATTCCCGCGGTAATCGCAGTAGTGCAGGCTTTTATGCTGTTGTTGCTGACAGGCGTCGACCTGGGTGTACTCCAGTTGGGACAGAGTCCGTTCGTGCTGCTGCGGGTACTTCCCGAATATAGTGCGATGCCGCTGTTCTCCGATCCGGACTACCTGCGGGTGCTCACCGATGGCAATGGTCTGAATCCCTTGTTGCACAATCCGTGGATGGCGATTCATCCGCCGGTGTTGTTTCTGGGGTATGCGGCCTGTTTACTTCCTTTTGCGATGGCTGTCGCGACGCCCCGTTCCGCAAAAGCCGACGACAGCATACCACTGTTTTGGCCGGTACTGGCGGTTTTCTGTCTGGGTGCCGGTTTGATCCTGGGGGGTGCGTGGGCCTACGAAGACCTCACGTTTGGCGGCTTCTGGTCATGGGATCCGGTGGAAAACGCATCGCTTGTCCCCTGGCTGCTGATGCTGGCAGCGCTGCATTTTCTGCTCAACCGTGAGCAGCGAACCTCCGGTCGTTTCCTGAGTGCCATGCCGTTTGTGGCCGCGCTTTTCGCGGCTTATCTGACCCGCAGCGGGGTGCTGAGCACCACCTCGGTTCATTCCTTTTCCGGCGATCAGGGCAGCCGCGGATGGCTGATCCTGGCTCTCCTGGCCTTTTTGGTGAGCCTGCGCTGCCTGCCCTTCCGAAAGAACAGCCACCCGATTGAACCCAGCCTCCGACCGTCATCCCCTTCGTTCTGGCGAATGGCCGGAGGTTTCCTGCTGGTATTATCAGCGTTTCAGATCCTTTTTGTGACGGCCCTGCCCGCCTTCAACACCTGGTTTGGCCTGAACCTGGCACCGCCGCGCAACAGTGTTTCGTTTTACAATCAATGGCAGCAGGGCTTTGCTGCGGGTATCGCGCTCTGCATGGGCATTTCGCTTTACCTGCCCCTGTATAGAATCACCATAAAAAAAGTCTTTATCGTGTTCCTGCCCGCACTGCTGGTGGGTCTTGTAAGCACGCTGGTGTTGGTGATTTTTGCGCCGCCCATTCCGCCGGTGCGCTACTTCGTTTTGTTTTGCCTTTTTATAGCCATCTTTGCCATGCTCGACGGGATGCTGCGGGTCTGCCGCCAGCGCAGCAGGCTTGCTGCCAGCCTTTCCCACCTGGGTTTCGCCCTCTTCCTCACCGGCAGCATCCTCACCTTTTCGCTTGAAAAGCCACTGGGCGCAACCCGTGCTGACAATCCGAAAGGACTGCAAACACTGGTACTCGGGCAGGTGAAGCCCCTGGGATCAGGTTATGTTTCCTATGCCGGCCGCAGCCAGTCGGGTCCGGATGTGCTGTACCGTCTCGATTTTCTGTACCAGGCTGGTGATGGTAAGCTATACCTGGATTACACCTTATATCCACGGCTCACCCTCAGCAAGGACATGGGACCTCTCGCGCGGCCCGCTACACGCAAAACCTTGCGGGAAGATGTTTTTGTACATCTCACCTACGCCGCGCTGAGCGCACCGGAAACAAGCCCTCCCCCGGCCGGCAAAAGTATCGATTATATCATCGTTTCGGCCCGTGTCTTTCCCTGGATTAACCTGCTCTGGGCCGGGGTAATCGTGATGGCTGTCGGACTGTTGTTGTCACTCCGGAAACGATTGCGCAGTTTAAGCCCGGATAATTAAATTTGCATATCTTTACTCCGCTCATTTCATTTTGTGAATTATCTAAATCCTCACGTATGAAAGCCCCGCTAATGCTTTCCGGCCTTTTCCTGTTGTTTTTTTCTGCCTGCATGAATTCAGCCACTAAAGTAGACCTCGGAACCTTATCCCCCGATAAGCCCTGCGAATGTATGGACGCGCTGCGCCTGACCAAACAGGCCATTGCCGATGACTGGCAGGAATACGAGCTAGATAAAGATAGGGCCTTGCTGGAACGCTGTGATCAAAACCGCCAATTGATAAAGATCATCGTTGATAAGTGCAGCATAGATGAGCTGTGGTGGGATAAAGCGAAAACGGAATGCGCTGCCGCTTACCGCAACTACAAAGAAGCCGATGATGCCTATGATGCCATCAAGAAAGAATTGAAAAAAGAAAGCCGGGAAAAAATATACAAGGATCAAAACGCCAGCAACAGCGAATCGGATACTGAGGAAGAAGACTAAATCTCCGGGATCGCTGTTGTGAACGTTGCTTCTGTTCATTCAACAGATCTATTATATATGTCATAATAACTTAATAACTAAAAATAAAACGATGAAAAAATCCTTTCAACTTGCAGTATCGGTTGCCCTGTTGGCCCTCGTTCTGAGCGGCTGCAACGGACCCGCCTCGTACGGAAAAAAGATGGCAAAACTGGCCTGCGAAGCCAAAGAGTTAGAGACCAAACTGGAAACGGCGGATGACGCCCAGCGCGAAGAAATCCGCCAGGAGACCATGGAAATCATTGATAAAATGGCCCAGTTGGGAAAAGAAGCCGAAGATAAATACAAAGAAGACCCCGACGCAGCAAAGGAAATGGAAGAGGCGTTCAACGAGGCCATCAAAGATTGTGAATAATAATCCTATCTCAAACGGGGCTGTCTGCAAATGACAGCCCCTTTATTTTTATCATAATGCGAAAACCTTATTGGGTTCTCTTCCTCGTTCTTTATGGGGCAGCGGGTTCTGTCGCCGCGCAGTTATCAGGAAATGCCGTTCCGGCGCCGGCTACCGGCAAGCAAGCCTTTATGTCCACGCCGGTCGACAGTGTGCGCATCGTATTCATAGGAAATTCCATCACGGAAGGTTGGTTAAAAACCGATTCCGCGTTCTTTCGTGGCAAGGCGTGGCATAACAAGGGTATCAGCGGCCACACGACGATCCAGATGCTGGCGCGTTTCCAGGAGGACGTTATCCGGCTGCAGCCGTCGGTTGTGGTAATTCTGGCCGGCACCAACGACATTGCCGGGAATCTGGGCTACGTCAACAACGACGCCATCGCCGACAACATCATCTCGATGTGTGAACTGGCGCAACACCACAACATCCGCGTGGTGTTATGTTCGGTTTTGCCGGTATACAAGTACCCCTGGAAGCCCGAGGTGGACGCCGTTACGCGCGTTGCCGGCCTGAACGGACGTCTGCGCGACTACGCCACACTGCAAAACATTACCTACGTTGATTTTTATTCAGCGATGTCGGATGAAATGAAGGGGCTTAAAAAAGAACTTACGTACGACGGCCTGCATTGCACACTGGCGGGCTACAAGGTCATGGAACCCTTGGTGGAACAAGGCATCCGAAATGCATTGGAAAAATAAAAAGCAACGTCAACAAAATTCCCGGTTCCCCTAGCCGGCTATGGTTGTTGCATCGCCTACACAAGGGATTTTTGCAGCACTATCCTGACTGAAACAATGTCAAATTCCGGGACGAAAATTATCACATTCTCCTGAATATAAACACCCTGCAATCATGCGCCTGCAACTGTCCCCGTAACACTTTTGACCGTCCCAATTCCTGCTTCGCAAAAACATCCCGAACCGTAAATGGCCACCAAATATCCAACTCTTTTTGCACATCCAGCTGAAAGCTTAGCGGTTTATCGGAGCGGTTCAGGACACAGACGGCCACGTCGCCGTGTAGTAGCGGTTTTGAAAGCACCTGCAGTTCACCCTTGCTGCAGATGATCTTTCCCTGCTGTCCGAGCGAGTCCTGATCAATAGCAATAAGATCCTTGTTGAGGATAATCTCCCGTGTTTGTGCGTCGGGCACCCGCACGTCAAAGTTCAGAATCAGCGGCGCGGCCATCATGGCCCAGAGGGCGAAATGGCTGCGGTATTCTTCGAAGGTGCAGCCCTTAAAACGTGCATCGGGCGAAGATGATTTTCCTTTGCCCCACAAGCCCACCATCAGCATATCGGGATCGTTCCAGCCGCCGGGGCCGGCGTATTGGGCGAGGCTATCCTGCTGATCAAAAATATCCATAATGCCAGCCAGACCGGTATCGTTCGACTGCCAGGTATCGCGGCTGTCATACGTTGTGCGCCACAGCTGTCCGCCCGCGGCACGGGCCCACAACCAGGGCTGACGCTGGCCCCATTCACAGATGGCATATACAATGGGGCGGCCGGTGGCTTTCAGGGCATCGCCCATTTTCTTGTAGCGGATGAAAGCGGTTTCCACATCCACCGGGGCATTACAGTAATCGTACTTAAGATAATCAATACCCCATTCAGCAAAGGTTTGAGCATCCAGTTCCTCGAAGTTCAGGCTGGCGGTCACCCCCCCGCAGGTGCGCTCCGCCGCGTCTGAGTATATACCCAGCTTAAGCCCCCGCGCGTGCACATAGTCGGCTAAGGCCTTCATTCCGTTCGGAAACCTTACAGGATCGGGGAAAAGACGATTCCTGGTATCACGTCCGCCCACCCAAAAATCGTCAATAATGATGTACTGATAACCCGCCGACTTGAGTCCGTTTACCGCCATGGAGTCGGCAATTTCTTTAATGATGTTTTCGCTGACATTGCTCTCAATGAGGTTCCAGCTGTTCCATCCCATGGGCGGAGTTGGGGCCAGTTTTCCGGCGGGTTGAGACATCCCCGCAAGGGTGAAGCACGCCAAACAAAAAAGAAGTGCGGTTTTTTTTTTCATAATGGATGTGACTTGGTTCAGATCAATGACTTGATTTCTCGTTGGATGTTTCCGTTTGCCCACGCAGGGCCCACAAGCGCTCCCACAAATCTTTCACCGCCGCCGGCGGGGGATTTTTAGCATCCCCCCAATTCACTTTATTGCTTCGTGTTCCTTTGCTGAAAATAAGGTAGTGGTTCATATTGTGGGGATTATTGAACTGAAGGCTAAGCAAGCCAAGGCTTTCAGCATCGCTAAAAAAACGACGCAGTTCGCGCCGGGCGATTTTCTTCACCTTGGTCCGCTGGCCGGTTTTGGGTTCGCAGGAGTACAAGGTACCGTCGGAAACCAGGGCGAACTCGGTGTACTTTCCGGTTACCCCGCCACCCTGGCCAAACACCAGCGTGGCCGGTTGATTGTTGCAGGTATTCACCGGTCCGCCTACCCTGCAGGAACCAACCAAAACCAGCACCAACATACCCCAAAACACGCCTGCTATATTTTTCATGAGCGTTACACTTTTACATTTTTTCCGGTACGGCGATCCCGAGTAAATCCATGGCTTTACGGATGATGGTTCCGGTGAGCAACGAAATCACAAGGCGGAAATCGCGCAGCGCAAGGTTTTCCTCACGCAGCACCGGCACTTTCTGATAGAAAGAATTATAGGTCTTTGTTAGTTCGTAAACGTAATTGGCCACCTGCGCCGGACTAAAGTCATCGGCCGCTTTGCGTACCACGCCCGGAAAATCATGGCACAGCCGCAGAATATCGCGCTCTTCCTGAAGAAGGTTAAGATTGGGCGGGCACGTTGACATTGGGCTCGTAACGCCGGCTTTCCGCAAGAGCGAGCAGATCCGTGCGTGGGTATATTGAATGAAAGGGCCGGTATTTCCATTAAAGTCGACCGACTCTTCGGGATTAAACAACATGTTCTTTTCGGGATCCACTTTCAGGATAAAATATTTCAGGGCACCCAAACCGATCATCCGGTAGAGGTTCGCCGCTTCATCCGGGCTAAATCCCTGGTCTTTTCCGAGTTCTTCGGTGAGTACCCGGGCGGTTTCCGTCATCTCATCCATCAGGTCGTCGGCGTCCACAACGGTGCCTTCGCGTGATTTCATTTTGCCTTCGGGAAGTTCGACCATACCGTAGGAAAGGTGATGAATGGCCCCGGACCAATCATAACCGATTTTGGCCAGTACCTTTTTCAACACGGTAAAGTGATAATTTTGCTCATTGCCGACGACGTAGAGCATGCGCTCAGGCTGATATTCTTCATAGCGCAGCCGGGCGGTTCCCAGGTCCTGGGTCATGTACACGGAGGTGCCGTCGCTACGAAGGAGCAACTTTTCATCCAGGCCCTCGTCCGTCAGGTCGGCCCAAACGGAGCCGTCCTCTTTGCGGATCAGAGCCTGCTTGCTGAGGCCTTCTTCCACGATGGTTTTACCGAGCAGGTAGGTCTGCGATTCGTAATATGTTTTTTCGAAATGTATGCCCAGACGATTGTAGGTTTGATCGAAGCCGGCATACACCCAGGCGTTCATCTGTTGCCACAGCCCTTTCACCTCAGGATCTCCGGCCTCCCAGCGGCGCAGCATTTCCTGGGCTTCCTGTATCAGGGGCGCCTGCTTTGCGGCCTCTTCCTTGCTCATGCCGGTGGCCATCAAATCGTCCATCTGGGCACGGTACTGCTTATCGAACAGCACATAATATTTTCCCACGAGGTGATCACCTTTCATCCCGGCACTTTCGGGTGTTTCGTTCAGCCCCGCTTTTTGCCACGCCAGCATGGATTTGCAGATATGGATGCCGCGATCGTTCACCAGGTTTACCCGCAGCACGCGTTTGCCCGCGGCTTCCAGGATGCGCGACACCGACCATCCCAGCAAGTTGTTGCGGATATGACCCAGGTGTAGCGGCTTATTCGTGTTGGGCGAGGAGAACTCGATCAACCAGGGCCGTTCATCATTGATGGGGCACTGGCCAAAATCAGCCTTGTTGGCGGTTTCATTTAAAAAATCCAGCCAGTAGGCATTGGCCACCACCAAATTCAAAAAGCCTTTCACGACGCTGAAACGGCTAAGAACCGACACTGTCTTCAGCAATTCTTCGCCGATTTCGGTGGCGGTGGCTTCGGGGCTTTTGCGGGAAGCCTTGGTGTACGGGAAAACCACAACCGTCAGGTCACCTTCAAATTCCCTGCGTGTTTTCTGCAACTGTACCGCCTCCACCTCTGCGTCCAGTCCATACAAGGATTTCACGGCCTCCACGGTGGCTTTCGCCAAAATAGCTTCGATCATAGTTTCCGTTTTGGCACAAAGGTAAGAAAATCCTAAGTTGCCGTACACGGCACTACTATAGCGCAAAACGTGAAAAAAAATTTTTCTTCGGGCAATCCGTGACCTGCAAGGCTTATCTGATTTTTGGCCCGAAAGATATCGTTTCAATTTATATTAAAAGGCTTGCGGGCTTGGTTTAAACCATTATCTTTGCACCTTAACATTTGTTAAATTCTTTTAAATCATATTTTATGACTCGCAAAAATGTAATTATTATCGGAGCAGCAGGAAGAGATTTCCACAATTTCAACACCTACTACCGAGGTAAGGAAGAGTACAACGTTGTAGCCTTTACCGCAGCACAGATTCCGGATATTGACGGCCGCAAATATCCCAAAGAATTAGCCGGCGACCTGTATCCCAACGGTATTCCTATCTACGCTGAAAGTGATCTTCCCAAACTCATCAAGGAGTTGAAGGCTGATACATGCGTATTTGCATACAGCGATGTTCCCTATCCGCGTGTCATGGCCATGTCGGCCCTGGTAAACGCTAACGGTTGCAATTTCGCCTTACTCGGACCCCGCGACACCCAGGTTGTCAGCACCAAGCCGGTAATTGCTGTGGGCGCTGTGCGCACCGGTTGCGGCAAAAGCCAGACCTCGCGCCGCGTTATTGAAATCCTGATGAAACAGGGTTTGAAAGTTGTGGCCATTCGTCACCCGATGCCTTACGGCGACCTGAATGCTCAGAAAGTTCAGCGTTTTGCCACGGTTGAAGACCTGAAAAAACACAAGTGCACCATCGAAGAAATGGAAGAATACGAACCGCACGTAGTACGCGGCAACGTTATTTATGCTGGTGTTGATTATGAAGCCATTCTGCGCGAAGCTGAAAAAGAAGCCGACGTGATCCTGTGGGATGGCGGTAACAACGACTTCCCCTTCTACAAATCAGACCTGACCATCACCGTGGTCGATCCTCACCGTCCGGGCCACGAATTAAGCTACTATCCCGGCGAAGTAACACTGCGTATGGCGGATGTAGTTGTTATCAACAAGATGGACAGCGCCTCTCCCGAGAACATCAAGATCGTGCGCGAGAGCATTCAGAAGGTAGCCCCCAACGCCCTGGTAGTTGATGGTGCTTCCCCGCTGACCGTTGACAAGCCCGAACTAATCCGCGGCAAGCGCGTGCTGGTTGTTGAAGACGGCCCCACCCTCACCCACGGTGAAATGAAAATCGGTGCCGGTACCGTTGCCGCTACCAAATTTGGTGCTGCCGAACTCGTTGATCCTCGTCAGTACGCCGTTGGCAAACTGGCCGAGACCTTCCGTCTTTATCCCAACATCGGCACCTTATTGCCGGCCATGGGTT
>CAZPDS010000086.1:8940-9727 GCA_964585485.1 uncultured Bacteroidales bacterium | reverse complement strand
TGATTTCATCGTTCTCGATATTAAAAACGGAAACAGTATTTTCAATAGCGTGCTCGGTAGCGGTCCTTTGCAAGGTTTTAATCACCACTTTCTTGGCTTCGGTGTTGGCCGTCATCTTCGCCTCCTCAATGATATCACGAACCTGCTGAGCAGCATCATTTTGAGCCTTATTTTTCAGCGACTCTACCAGCATATTTTTAGCCTCCATGGCCGACATCCCCGAAATGGTTTCGAGTTGCTCAACGTGCTGCTGATGCACTTTCTCCACTTCCTGTTGCTTCTTATTTAATAAGTCCAACTGATTATTCAGGTTATCACGAACCACCTGCAAATCTTTTTCTTTGCGGTTCACTTCTTCCATCTTCTGCGAAAGCGACTGTTCTTTTTGTTTGATCCGGCTTTCGCCTTTCAGGATGTTGGCATTCTTTTCCTGAATTACTTTTTCATGTTCAGCCTTTAATACCAGAAATTTTTCCTTGGCCTGAAGGATCTTGTCCTTCTTAATCATTTCCGCCTCATTCTGCGCATCTTTAATGATGTTGGCGGATTTCTTTTCGATATTTTTTCGCAATATAGTGGCCGCGATCAGACCTCCAATAATAAGGCCGGCCACGGAACTGATTAAAACAATAATGAAAACATTCATACTACATAAATTAAGGTTGATATATTGAGTTTACTGTTTGCAAATAAAAAACCCGCACAATTCAAATGAGTTTAGAATAAACCCCGGTTTTGGTATATTAGAACGGCCGTGAATTTTCAAGCTTCCATGTCCTTGCGGAAC
>CAZPDS010000086.1:0-8930 GCA_964585485.1 uncultured Bacteroidales bacterium | reverse complement strand
CGCCAAGGCCGCCGCGGAAGCCGCCGGCGACCCGAAGGAGGCGTAGGCCTGCTTTAGTATCAACGAGCTGATGTCCTAAAGTTGATAACGTTGAGTTTATCAAACTGTCCGGTTGAATGTGCGGGTATAGCATGAGGCATCATCGATGCCCAATGTGGTGTTTCTTCAAAGAACGTTCTGCTTATCAAGCTTTTCGGTCAAAAAATCTTCAATTAACGACAACTTTGTGATAAGATCCGTATTTTCGTCAGCAACAGCGATCTTATGATTTAATAAAGCTGTGGTCTTCTGCAATGTAACCATGGCCAGAAGATCTTGCTTGTCTTTAAATGCATAAGTCCGTGCATATTCTTTCATCTTTTCATCTATCAGCCGAACTGCATTCCGTACTACTTCTTCCTCTTGCCTTTCTATCGTCAGCCGGTATATCCTATCAGCAATTGTCACCGTTATTGAAAACTCATCCATGGAATAACCCTTACTTGTTCAGCAGTGCCAGACACCTATCGATCTCCCGCACCATCTGGTTAATCTTTTGCTTCACGTTTCCGGTCTCCGCTTTCGACACCAGAGCCCCGGCCATGTTCATTTTCAACATTTTATCTTCCAGTTGCCGGATCGTTTCACCTTGTTGCTCCAACTGAGCCTGCAAAGCTAGCTTCTCCTTATGCAACTGTTTCTTTTCAGTTTCCGAGCGCTCCAGCAAACCAGTCAGCTTTCGCACCTTATAATCAATACCCGATACCAGCGTGTCCAGATCGCTCATGAAACCTATGCGACTTTTCTACAAAAATACAATAAAAAAACGGCTTAAGGAAATTTTTTTCACGATAGCGCCGAAATGCAGTTTGCTTCACATCTTTTTTATATCTTTATCCTGAAAACAAAAACCAGGCATTTTATTAAGCTATCTCCTTGATAATGTGCCACAAATAAATCACTTATGAACGAAGAGTTCCTCGCTTACGTGTGGAGGTATCGCTTGCTGTCGCCTTCACTGCACACCACCGATCATGAACCCCTGGAGGTTCTGTTTCCAGGCGATCTTAACCCGGATGCGGGTCCCGATTTTGCGAACGCCCGCCTGCGGATTGGCCCTACCCTTTGGGCCGGAAATGTGGAGATTCACGTAAAAGCATCCGACTGGTACAAGCACGGGCATCATACGGACCCAGCCTACCGTAACACCGTGCTGCATGTCGTGCACGATGATGATCTGGCCGGCACGCCGGCGTCCATCAGCGGCCTGCCTGTGCTAGTGCTGAAAGGTCATTTCGATGAAAATCTGTACGATCACTACCGCAATTTCATGTCGTGCCGAGCCTGGATTGCCTGCGCCGGGCAACTCCGGGATGCCGACCCCTTCCGAACCATCCATTGGCTGGAAGGCCGGGCCATTGAACGCCTCGAGCGCAAAACCCTGAGCCTTCGCACTGTGCTGGAGCGTAATGAATGGAACTGGGAACAGAGTTTTTTCGAAATAACGGCCCGTGCCTTCGGGGCGCGCGTTAATGCCGATGCCTTCGAGCGGCTGGCAAGATCTGTACCCCTTAAGATTATTGGCGAGCAACGAGCGGATCTTACCCGCCTCGAAGCCTTGCTGTTCGGCCAGTCCGGCATGCTGCGCGGCCGCGCCGGCGATGCCTACCAACGGGAATTGCAGACCATTTATAAGGAACAAAAGAAAAGCTACCGCCTGGAAAACTTACCCGAAGGCAGCTTCCGCTTCCTCCGTCTGCGACCACCCAATTTTCCCAGCTTGCGGATTGCCCAGCTCGCCACCCTGCTCTACCAAACCCCCGGACTTTTTTCGCGGGCACTTCAATGTCAATCCACCCCGGAGTTATTCAAACTTTTCAGCGCAGGCTGCTCCGCCTATTGGGAACGCCACTACCGTTTCGGGAAATCCGCCCCAACGCATCAGGGCCACATAGGACAAGACAGTATAAATCTCATTCTGGTCAATGCGGTGATCCCTTTTCTGTTTGTCTACGGCACAGAGAAAGAGAGTCCCGACATCCGCGATCAAGCTTTCCAATTCCTGTTGCGGCTTCCGCCGGAAGAGAATTCTATCGTGAAGAATTATCGGTCGGCCGGTCTCGCGGTGTCCAACGCTATGGGATCCCAGGCCCTCCTGGAACTCAAATCGAAGTACTGCGACGCACGCCGCTGCCTTGAATGCGGGATCGGCCATAACCTTTTTACGACCTAACGCCCACTCTTATCAATAATACTGCCCTCAGAGGTGATGTAGAGCCGGATGTTGCCACCATCACTGCTTTTGAGCAAGGCTTCAAAAGTGGTATCAGCACCCACAAGGCTTAGGTCAAACTTCGCACGGTCGTATAAAAGGTGGAGGTCTTCACCCAAATCCTGAAGGGAGGTGCTGTAACGCTGATGCTGAAGATAAAAGGCATCCTGCCTGTAAAATACGGCCCATAAAGCGTTCTTGAGCTTTTCCTTTTCCGGGATGCGGAAGTCATCCTTGCCCAGTCCGACCACCTGATTGGAAAATTTCAAGTAACCATAGCGCTCCGGCATGTGCATGGAGATCCGGCCCACCGGCGACCACACCCAGTTGTGCTCCGGGAGGTTGCGCCCATCCTTGTCCGTAAGTTTTACATAGGTTCCGTTTTCCCACTTCGTATCCCATTGCACCCGGGAAAAATTGACCCGCCAGGGCTTGTCTGCCTCCGGTTTTCCACTTTCCAACGCCAGGCGAAGGGAAGCAAAGGGAATAGCCAGCTCAACCGTCCACTTCTTGTCAACATCCGTTCCGTTGTTGAGGGTTCCGTCGATAGATATGCCCTGCTTTACATTCTTCAAATCCCACGTGTGAACAGCAAAGGGGGAATGACGGTAGGGATGCGGGAGGAAAAGATCAAATACCGTCCCCTTGGCATTCACCTCGTACTCGAAGTAATTCTTGGCATCGTTGTCCGGATCCAGAAATACTTCAAAATCATTGTCATGAAAAACAATATCATCGCGGTTTTCCAGCTTCGCCCATATATTTTTTTCCTCCAACTCCGCAGCAATGTACAGATATTCATCATCCCATAACATCTTTACCCGCGTTTGCTGATCCGGGCGAGGCTTTGCATCTCCTTCTATATCGACAAAGGGCGAGGTCCACTCTGCCAGATCCCAGGGTTTATCATCCAGTTTTCCATTGATCCCGATGGGACGATCCGTGCGGTAACACACATAATGCAGAGGCTCAAGCTGCAGAAACTGCAGGTCCTCCTTTAATGCTGATTCTTTCATAGGGGGTGTCGTTGGATGACAGGCGGCCAGCAAACAGGCCAGGCAGCCAAAAATCAATATACGGTTCATGGGTTCTTAGGTTGGTTCACGACAATTATTTCTTCGAAAGTTCTTGATCCTCCTCTTTTTTCACAAAGCCACTGTCGCTGTGATCGCGGATGTTGTGCCGCAGGGCGCTGATCATTTCCCGAAGGTTCTTAAAACCGCCTATGGTAAACCAAACGGTGACAATGATGGAAGCCCCCAGGAAGAGATAGGTATAAATCTGCCAGAAGCCCATCCATTGCTCATTGGTAATGGGTTTAACAAAGAAATAGAACAAGGTGCCGATGATAAAAACCAACACCCAGGCGGCCGTCCAGCCGGTGGTAGTCCAGTAGATCGCACGGTCGCCCCGCGTGAATTCTTTGGTGGGCGCCAGCACCCGCCAGCCTTTAACAAGCTCATCGCTACCCTTGATGGTGTCACCTTTTACGGCGTAGATACCCCGGTGCAGGAGTTTGTCCAGATCGAAAGCCTTACGGGCGGTAAGAAGCGATACCAGTAAATAAACGAGCGTCGCCGCCACCATCGCCAAAAACCACCCCCATTGCCCGTTGATCGGGAAATCCGGGAAAATCTGATTCAGGATGATGTTCACACTGGCCGTGAGCGCCCCGGTAATCATCGCGGCCCAGGCCGCTGCCGTGGTTCCTTTGCGCCAGTAAAGACCGCCAATGATCACAGCCCCGGAACCGCCCACGAAAATGGCCCCGGAAATATTCAGAAACAGAAAGATCTTCTCGGTCTGCTGAAATACAATACTCAGGATGAAGATGGTAATACCAACGCCCAGAATCGATAGTTTCAGGTACTTCAGGTGCTCTTTGGGTTCAAACGCCTTTTTGCGAATCGGCATCACCACATCCTGAATGAAAATGCTGCCCCAGGAATGCATATAGGTGTTGTGGCAGGTGATGGCCGCGGCCAGCATAATGGCGGCAAAAGCACCCTTGACACCAACCGGCAGCATGTAATTCAACACCATCGGCACCTGCAACTGACTGCGGTCGGCCGGGGCAAAACCCGCCAGCATCTGGTTGATGGAATCAGCAATGACCTTGTAATTGTCGTGATGAAAAATGGTGTAGGCGATGATGGGGACAATCATCAGAAAAAGCCCCCACTGCGGCACCAACCGCCAGTTGGTGAGCACATCCGCCATCTTGGCTTCGTGTGCGTTTTTAGCCGCCACGTTAAACGAGGAATTCCCCTGCCACGAAAGTTTGGTGTAGATCAGGCCAAACATCCCGATAAAGAAAAACCAGGGATTGAAATCCTGCACCTCGTTGGCGTCAAAGGGGTTAATCAGCGACTTGCCCGCCGGCGCAGCCGTGATGGCTTCGCCGATATCGCCCCAGCCAACCTGCCACAGCAGTAATATCACAATGGCCACAAAGACGATATTTACAAAAACGCCCTGTATAAAATCGGTAAACATCACCGCGATGTGCCCGCCCGTCATAATAAAAAACAAGGGCACCAGCACCATGACCGCCGTGGTTAGTATGTACGTAATAGAGTATGAACCCAGCATGCCGATTTCCGGGATCCCGCAAAAATAGATGAAAAACTTCGCGCTGACAGCGGGGAAAATGATCATATTGACAATCCCCGATAAAAAGGCCAGCATGCCCGCAAAGATCCGGAACGAGCGGCTGTAGCGCATTTCAAAGAACTGCGCCATCGTCAGCGCACGGGTCTGCCGGAAACGGTATACCACCCAGCCGGTGATACTGATGCCTACAAGAATCACTGCCGTAGGCATCTCCCACCATCGGGCGTTAAAACCAGCGTTGAAGTTCTGTTCCAAGGCCCCCACCACTGTAATGGCCCCAAGGGCGGCCGTTCCGTGAAACATGGAGATAATGTATCGTCCGCCGGTGCGCCCCGTGGCCAAAAAATCGGAAACACTCCGCACCAGGCTCTTACTGAAGAAGACCATCCCCAGTATGAGGGCAAAAAACACCCCAACAATGAGCCAATCAATAGTTGATAAATTCATAGTATTATAATTTGATTTATTTGTTTTTTTATCTGCGGGTGTCCGCCAGCAATTCCGCAATGGTAGTCACCGCCAGCCCTACACAGGTATCGGCGGCGCCGTAATAGACCCACACCACGCTTTCGGGCAGGGCAAAGCCTTCAGCATCGTACTCCTTCACAATCATCCCGCTCGGGAAAACAACATTGGGCACCTGCCCCACCAGCTCATACATTTCGCGCGGCTCCAGGATGTTGCACCAGCTGCGCGCCAGCACTTTCGAGGGATCGTGCAGGTCCAGCAGCATCACGCCGGCCTGGTAAATGTTGGAACTCCCGAAATGCCCGGCAACGCCATGGTAAATGTGCAGCCAGCCTTCCCGGGTCTTGACCGGGGGCGGTCCGGAGCCGATAAATTCATCCCAGTAATGGAAACGGCCATCAATTAAGGGCGCCACAGGCTTCCACTGCAACAGATCGTCGGATTCCGATAACCAGATGGTGCTGCCTGAGCTGGTCCCGTTGTCATGCCGCGAACGATTGGGCCGGTCCATGCGCAGGTAGCGACCGCCCACCTTCTCCGGAAACAATACCCCGTTGCGGATGTCTTCGTCCGATACCTGCCCCATAAAATCAAAACGCCGGAAATCATCGGTACGCGCCAGACCCAGTTGACAGCCCCCGTCCATGTCCATGGCAAACATGATATAATGAACACCTTCCAGGCGCGTAATACGGGCATCGTAGAGGTGATAGATCTTTTCTTTTATGGATTCTATACCATTAAAATGCACGATCCTGTTGTCGACCGTGAAATTCACACCATCCTCGCTTTCCGCCATCACCAGGAACGTCTCCCGCGAACGGCTCTGCACCCGCAACATCAGCATGATCTTGTCGTCGAAATACACCGCACCGGGATTGAACACCGACGTGGCATCAAGCAATTGCGGCGCAATGTCGGGCAGTTGTTCCCGGGTTAATACCGGACTTTTTGGATGTCGTTTCATGTTAGCTGTTTTTGATTAACCCATAATTACGTGGACCTTGCATTCCGCAGCCGTGCTCAGCGGCAGGATGTTTCCTTCGATGCGTTGTCCGTCGACCCGGATTTCCCGGATCCCTTTTTCTACATGGTTCGGATTTTCGATGGTGAAATGATACAGGCAAGCGCGGTACCGACGGTGGGCAGTGAACGACGGCCAGGCCGCGGGGATGACCGGGTCAACCAGCAAACCGCGGAAGGTCGGGCGGATCCCGATCACATAATCAAAACTTACGCGGTACATCCAGGCGGCCGAGCCGGTCTGCCAGGAGTGACTGGCACGGCCGGGTTGCGCATGTTCATTGCTGGTGATGTACTGCGAAAACACGTACGGCTCGGCAACAAAGGTGTCGCTGTCGATGCGGTTGGGCAACATTTTCTTCAGGTAGTCGAAGGCCTGATTGCCGCGCCCCAGGAGGGTTTCCGCCTGGATAAGCCAACTGGTGGGGTGACAGAATACGGCCCCGTTTTCCTTCTTGCCCCATACGCAGCGCGTTACCAGCCCAATGTTGGGATCAATCTCGCGCCATGCCGGCGTGCATTTCTTAGGCCCTTCCGGGGAATCAAGGTACTGCTTCACACTGTCCATGGCCTGTACCACGCGGCTTTTATCCGGGAAACCGGCCAAAACCGGCCATATCTGGGTATTTAAAAAGATTTTGCCGTAGTTGTTTTCTTTCGAACCCACTTTACGTCCTTTGCCACCAAAGGCACGGATGTACCACTCGCCGTCCCAGCAATGAGCATCAACAGCGGCCACCAGCCGGTCGCGCACCTGCGCCACCGCCGCACTTTCCGGTTCTTTGCCAAGGTAGTCGAGCAATTCCATGAACAACTTCAGCATCGCCGCGTAGAACATGCCGCCCCAAACGCTTTCCCCGCCTTCGTCGCCCCCGATGTAATCCAGCGTATCGTTCCAGTCGCCGCGACCAAACACGGGCAGTCCATGCACACCAAGATTGTTTTTCGCATACTCCACTACGGAGAACATATGATCCAGCACCGTCCCGTCCATCCCGGGATCAATGTAAGGCTGACGATCGTCCAACAAGGCGAAATCGCCGGTTTCGCTGAGGTACTCCGTCACCGCCAGCAGGTACCACAAGGGATCATCGCAATGGCAGGTGAACTCGCCCTGGCCGTCGCCATGGAAATGGTGGTAGACCTTGCCGTCTTTCCGCATCTGGCGCGTCAGCAGCAACACCCGTTCCCGGGCCTTTTCGGGATAGGATATGGTTACCGCAATCGTATCCTGGGCGGTATCCCGGAAACCAAAGCCGCGGCCGATGCCCCAGTAATAGAAACTGGCCACGCGGCCCACATTAAAGGCCACGGCCGCCTGGTAGGGCATCCAGTAATTCAAAAACACGTTCAGGTCCTTATCCGGGGTGTCAGCGCCGGTATACGAAAAATAGCGATCCCACTGTGCTTTAACGCTGGCAAGGGCGGCTTCCGCCACCGCCGCTGCACGGTACTTCGCGGTGCGTTCTTCCTTCAGCTCCTCAAAGCGGGCCTTTTCGATCACCCCCAGCGTAAAGATCAGATCCGCCGATTCGCCCGGCTGCAGCAGCAAATCAACCTGCAAGGCGTTAACCACATTGCCAAAATCGGTATCCTGGCACGACAGCCTGGGATCCTCCAGCGCGACGGGGTTGTTCTCGTTGCGGTACAATCCGATAAACCGCTCGCGCAGCGTCTCATAGCCGCTGACAGGGTGGTTCACGGTGAAGAAGGTCACCTGATCCCACGCCTTGTTTTCCTGCTGCTGCGTGCCTTTGGTTTCGGTAACCCAGTAGGTCTTGGTCGAAAAGAGCGACTGCAGGTCCTTATCAAACCAGGACCGGTTAAAATGCTGATCGTCGCACTGGTTGATGAGATCCACAAGGGCATGCCCAAGGGCCAGCTCGGCGTAGGCGTAGACCGACAGCGAGCGTGCTTTACCCGAGGTATTCGTCAGCAGGGCTTTCCAGATTTCCTGGTCATCATCGGTCGGGACAAAAAACAGCACCGACGCCTCAATATCATTCACCTTGCACTCCGAGCGGGTATACCCAAAGCCGTGGGCCAGGCGGTAAGCGTCCAGGTGCTTCCCAACCGGCTGCCAGGTAAGACTCCATATTTCGCCGGTTTCATTGTCTTTCACATAGATGTATTTCCCGGGACGGTCGTGCGGCACTTCGTTGATGCGGTAGCGCGTCACCCGCCCGTGCAGCGGACTTTTAATATAACTCATCCCGCCCCCGTTGTTCGAGATGCTGGTAAAATAGCGTCCGTTGTTCAAATAATTGATCCACGGACTGGGGGTATCCATGCGATGAATAATATATTCTTTTCCGTCGTCCGAAAAATCGCCGTAGTTCATACCTAAATCGTTAAAGTATTGGAAGTGCAAATATAAAAATTCTTCCGTTCCGTGGAAAAAATTGTGCAAAACAGCCCCCGGCCCCGGCCCTTCACGGGGAATTAAAAATTAAGAATTAATAATTAATAATTAGACGTATTAGATACATTCTGCTTTCCGGCGCAAGATGTGACGTGCACAACGGCTTGCGCATAGCGTGTGCGCGGGCCCGTCAAAACCGCGGGGCAGCGCGGG
>CAZPDS010000085.1:0-9768 GCA_964585485.1 uncultured Bacteroidales bacterium | reverse complement strand
TGAAAAGGAGTTTTATCTGATTCCCAAGGATTTTATTCTGGATGAGGGTGAAAAAGAATTCAACTTAACCGTGACATACGGGAAAGATACTGATGTTCAAACCGTTATTAGTTATGCTAAGCGGTTTCCCATGATGTCCAATTATCAGGTGCTGATTGTCAAGGAAGCCCAGGATATCAAAAAGCCGGAAGATTTGCTCGCCTATGTCGAGAACCCCTTGAAGTCGACCATTCTGGTGTTGTGTTATAAATATGGCAAACTGGATAAACGCAAGGCGCTGGCCAAGGCCATCGACAAACATGGCTTGCTTTACGAAACGCCCAAAATATACGACAATCAGGTGGCTCCGTGGATAGTTCAATACCTCAAAAAAAAGAATTACACGATACAGTCCAAAGCCACGGCCCTCTTGGTGGAGAGCCTGGGAACCAGCCTGAGCCGCATTGTTAATGAACTGGATAAACTCACGATAAATATCCCGGAAGGAACGGAAATCACCCCGCTTCACGTTGAAGAGAATATCGGGATCAGTAAGGATTTCAATATTTTTGAGTTGACCAAAGCGCTGGAGCAGAAAGATGAGTTCCGGGCTAATCACATCGGGCTGCAATTGGCAAAGAACGAGAAGGAGTTTCCCCTCTTGCTGATCATCAGCATGATCTACCTGACTTTTTCGAAAATCCTGCTCTATCATTATACGCCGGATAAAAGCCCCAATAACATTGCCTCGGTCTTGTCGGTAAACCCGTTTTTTGTTAAAGATTACGAACGAGCCGCACGAAACTATTCCCCAGCCAAAGCCGTTAAGATTATTGGCCTGCTTCGGGAGTACGATCTGAAATCGAAGGGGGTTGATACGTTTGGCGGCGAAACCGGTCTCCTTAAAGAATTAATCTATAAAATTCTGCATTAACTCTTTTTTTTCTTCGCTGTTAATTATATATGTTTAATTTTACGCCGGATAATACGAACAGACCTATGAAATTTTTACGCTCAGTACTGCTACTACCCTCGTTATTGCTGATTTTTTCTTTGCCAGGTTGGGCTCAAAATGGCTCCATTAAAGGATTTGTGTACGAGAAGGAGACCGGGGAGCCCGTGATTTTCACCAGTGTCTACCTGGCGAAAACAACCTACGGAGGTACGACGGACATCAACGGCTTTTTCGCCATCCCGGTCATCCCCCCCGGACACTATACGCTGATGGTCACTACCCTGGGTTACGATACCTTGCGGATGGAACTTGATCTGGCCAAGGGGCAACAAATGAACGAAAAACTATACCTGCAGAAGGCATCTTATGATATACAGGGCGTTGACGTGGTGGCGGAAGCACAGGAGAAGACCCAGGAAATCCGCACATCCGTTATAACGGTTACGCCCAAAAAGATTACTCAGATTCCCTCCGTGGGCGGAACGGCCGACCTGGCACAGTATCTCCAGGTGATGCCCGGCGTCATCTTTACCGGCGACCAGGGCGGTCAGCTCTACATCCGAGGTGGCTCCCCGGTACAGAATAAAGTGCTGCTCGATGGTATGCTGATCTATAACCCTTTCCACTCTATTGGTTTGTTCTCTGTTTTCGATACGGATATTCTTCGCACTGCGGATATCTACACCGGTGGCTTTGGCGCTGAATACGGCGGACGAATTTCGTCCGTGATGGATATCACTACACGAGACGGTAATAAAAAACGCTTCGGCGGTAAGGTGGATGCGAATACCTTCGGTGCCAAGGTCTTGCTCGAAGGCCCATTAGTCAAGCAAAAGGAGGATAAAAAAGGCAGCTCCTCCTTCATTATTTCTGCAAAAAATTCATACCTGAAAGAAAGCTCAAAACTCCTGTATCGGTACATCGATACCGCCGGATTGCCTTTTAATTACCTCGACCTGTATTCTAAAATCTCCATCAATTCAGCCTCCGGCAGCAAGGTGAATATTTTTGGCTATCGTTTTGATGATAAAGTTAATTACCGTGCACTCTCCGAATTTAAATGGACCTCCTACGGCGGCGGCTTGAATTTTCTTGTGCTTCCCACTAAAGCCAATATGCTCATGGAAGGTACCGTGGCCTATTCTTCCTATAAAATCGGTTTGCTGGTGGATGGTAGCGAATCAGAACGATCCAGCTCGGTGAATAGCTTTAATATTGGTTTGGATTTTACCTATTTCTTGAAAAAAGGCCAGCTGGAATACGGACTGGAGGTGCTGGGCTTTCAAACCGACTTCACGTTTTATAACTCGGCCAATCGTCTCATCGCTCAAAATGAATCCACAACAGAATTTGCACTCTACCTGAAGTATAAACTGGCTACAGGGCGATGGATTATCGAACCCAGCATCCGCGCCCATGAATACGCCTCCCTTTCGAATTTTTCCCCGGAGCCCCGCCTTTCGGTTAAATTCAATGCCGCGAAATGGTTCCGCGTTAAGTTTGCCGGCGGTATGTATTCTCAAAACCTGATCAGCGCAGTGTCAGACCGCGATGTGGTGAATCTTTTCTATGGGTTCCTTTCCGGACCGGACAATCTGCAGGATGAATTCGACGGCAAGCCCGTGAAACACAAATTGCAGAAAGCCGATCACCTGATCCTCGGATTTGAGTTCGATCTTTGGAAACATCTTTCGCTGAACGTGGAAGGTTATTATAAATACTTTAGCCAGCTTACCAACCTGAACCGCAACAAGGTCTTCGACGATACAGAGCTTTACGCTGATGAACAGGATTTGCTGAAAAAGGATTTTATTATTGAAACGGGCGATGCGGAAGGAGTGGATGTCTCGTTGAAATACGATTACCGTCAACTCTACGTCTGGGCCGTCTATAGCTTTGGCTATATCCATCGTTATGATGGTATCGATAAATACTACCCGCACTACGACCGTCGTCATAATGTTAATCTGGTCGCCTCCTATACGTTCGGGAAAAACCTGAATTGGGATGTGAACGCACGATGGAACTTGGGATCCGGCTTCCCCTTTACCCAAACCCAGGGCTTTTACGAGAACACAACCTTTGCGGATGGCATTAATACCGATTACACCTCCTCCAATGGCGACATCGGAATTATGTACGCTGAGATCAACCAGGGACGCCTGCCGTACTATCACCGGCTGGATATTACCGTGAAACGCAGGTTTGAAGTCGGCCAGTATTCAACGATTGAGATATATGCCGGGGCGACGAACGTATATAGTCGAAAAAATATTTTTTATTTCGACCGGATTACCTACAACCGTGTCGACCAGTTGCCGGTTATGCCGAGCATTGGTTTAAGCTGGAAGTTTTAAGATGGAAACCAACTATCAAGTTCGGATGAAGGCCATCCTGGCGGAACAGCGTGCGTTTTTCGATAGCGGGGCAACCCGTAACCTGCGTTTCAGAAAACAAGCGTTGAAGCAAATTCTTGTACTGCTTAGCGAGAATCGGGAAGCCATTCAAGGGGCACTGAAAAAGGATCTTGGCCGCCACGAGTTCGAAAGCTATTTTGGGGAAATCGATATTGTACGCCAGGAAACAGAATTCATGCTGAGGAACCTGAACATTTGGATGCGTCCTGAGAAAGTGCCAACGCCACTGATGCATCAGCCCGGCCAAAGCCTGATTCTTAAGGATCCGTATGGCGAGGTGCTGATTCTCGCCCCCTGGAACTATCCTTTCCAACTGGCCATGGCTCCCCTGGTGGGCGCTATTGCCGCTGGAAATTGTGTCATCGTTAAACCCTCGGAAATCTCAAAACATACATCGGCCCTGCTGGCCGATCTTATCGGAAAGTATTTCGATCCCCGTCACGTCGCCGTGATCGAAGGAGGTGTTTCCGAAACCCACGCCCTTCTTGATCAAGCCTTCGATTATATCTTCTTTACTGGCAGCACAACTGTTGGCCGAAAGGTGATGGAGGCCGCGGCCCAACACCTTACACCACTTACTCTGGAGCTGGGTGGGAAAAGCCCGTGTATTGTCGATCGCAACGTATCGCTGAAGCGCACGGCCCGCCGTATCTGTTTTGGAAAGTTCTTCAATGCGGGGCAAACCTGCGTGGCCCCCGATTATGTGATGGTGCATGAGGATGACCGCGACACCTTGATCGCCTGCATGCAGGAAACCATCCGCAAATGGTTCGGTGACGATATCCGCGAAAGCGAGAGTTATGCCCGCATTATTAATGCAACGCATTACCAGCGATTGCTCGGACTCATGGCGGACGGACACATCGTCGCCGGCGGGATCGTGGATGAAAGCACCCATTATATTTCCCCAACGCTCCTTGTTGATGTCGATCCCGCCTCGCCATTGATGCAGGAAGAAATCTTCGGCCCCCTGCTGCCCATCCTAACGTATCATCAGCCTGAAGAAATCATTACGTTTATAAACGGGCGACCTAAGCCGTTGGCGTTGTATGTTTTCACGCGCAAAAAGGCATTTTGGAAAGGCCTGGTGGCGAAAACCTCTTCCGGCGGCGTATGCG
Organism: uncultured Bacteroidales bacterium; assembly: GCA_964585485.1. Classification (GTDB taxonomy): domain Bacteria; phylum Bacteroidota; class Bacteroidia; order Bacteroidales; family CAIWKO01; genus CALGYY01. Next base: position 5,299 of record CAZPDS010000085.1, on the reverse strand, counting down.
TAAACGATACACTGAGCCATCTTACTACCACCGGGCTTCCCTTTGGTGGCGTAGGCCCCAGCGGTATGGGCAGCTACCATGGAAAGAAAACCTTCGATACCTTTACCCATGAAAAGAGTGTGATGAAGAAGGCGTTTTTTCCGGATCCGGATTTTCGCTATCCGCCTTACATCAAACCATCCAAAATTATGCGGTGGCTTGTTAAGCTCATTAGCTGACAAACTGTCAGTTTTTTCCGGACAGCATCGATATTTTTTGTAATTTTATAGCGCGAAATTGTGTTGCTATGGAATTACAAACCATCAAACAGCGTTTTGGAATCATTGGGAATAGTTCCCTGCTGGATATCGCTATCCATACCGCCACACAGGTGGCGGCCACCGATATTACCGTACTAATTACCGGCGAAAGCGGTTCCGGAAAAGAAGTTTTTCCCCAGATTATCCACCAGTTGAGCGCCCGGAAACACGGGCCCTATTTTGCCGTGAACTGCGGCGCCATACCGGAAGGAACAATAGATTCGGAATTGTTTGGTCATGAAAAAGGATCCTTTACCGGAGCGAATGAAGCCCGCAAAGGCTATTTTGAAGTGGCCGACGGCGGTTCCCTCTTTTTAGATGAAGTGGCCGAACTTCCCCTGGCTACCCAGGTACGCCTGCTGCGTGTGCTTGAAACCGGCGAGTTTATTCGCGTGGGCTCCTCCAAGGTTCAAAAAACCAACGTTCGCATCGTGGCCGCTACCAACGTAAACGTTCCCGAGGCTATCCAACGAGGCCGTTTCCGCGAAGACCTTTATTATCGATTAAATACCGTTCCTATCGTTGTTCCGCCCCTGCGCGAACGGAAAGACGACATTATCCTGCTGTTCCGAAAGTTTAGCAGCGATTTCGCCGAGAAATACCGCATGCCCTCTATTCAACTTGATGAGGATGCCCGTAACCTCCTGATGGCCTTTCGCTGGCCGGGCAACATCCGACAATTGAAAAATATTACGGAGCAAATTTCTATCATCGAAAAGAATCGGATAATTAACGGTGCTACCCTGCAGAAATACCTTCCGCAGGTGCAGATAAGCAAACTTCCGGTGTTGTTCGGATCATCGGGCGATAACGGAGGTATCTCAGAACGCGATCTGCTTTATAAAGTTCTGTTCGAAATGCGCAAAGATATCAACGACCTCAAGCAGATCGTGGGCGAAATATACCAGAGCGGCCCCTCCCAGATGGAAACTCATCCGGAATCAACACACCATTTCATCAATCCGACCGATAAGACGTATGAGACCCTTATCCACCGCCCGGATCCGATCCCTGTGATGAATAACGACAGTTTTTCGGAAGATAATATCGAAACCCCGGAAGTGCTGGAGGAATCACTCTCACTGCAACAAAAAGAGATCGACCTGATCCGTCGCGCCCTTAGCAAACACCGTGGCAAACGCAAGAACGCCGCTACAGAATTGGGTATTTCCGAGCGGACATTGTATCGGAAAATCAAGGAATACAATATTGAGTAGCAATCAGAATTCCCTTGATAATCGCCGTAAATACACGCCTGCTGCTCAAAAACCGACTGGAAGGAATCGGATGGTTTTCGTATGAAACACTGAAACGTATCACCAGGGACCATCCGGAGCACCACTTTGTCTTTATTTTTGACCGGCCATATGATGAGGAATTCATCTTTGCGGAAAACATAACACCCGTGGTTGTCGGCCCTCAGGCACGCCATCCCTTTTTGTTCATCTGGTGGTTCGAGTTAAGTATTCCGAGTATCCTCCGGAAATTCAAGGCCGATCTTTTTCTTTCACCCGATGGCTACCTGTCGCTGCGCACCAAGTTGCCATCGCTGGCCGTAATCCACGATCTGAACTTTGAACATTACCCCAAAGATCTGCCCTGGATAATCCGGAAGTACTACCGCTTTTTCTTTCCCCGCTTTGCGCGGAAAGCAAAACGTATCGCCACTGTTTCTACTTTTTCGGCCGGAGATATTGCGACACGCTACCGAATTCCGCCACACCGTATTGATGTGGTCTTCGACGGCGCCAATGAGGAATTCAGACCCCTAACCGCCGATGAAAAGGAACAGGCCCAGCAACGGTTCAGCCGGGGAGTGCCTTATTTTATCTTCGTCGGCTCCCTGCATCCACGCAAGAACCTGGTGAACCTGTTCCGTGCTTTTGATCACTTTCTGAAACATAATCCCGATACGCACTTTAAACTCGTGATCGTGGGGGAAAAGAAGTGGTGGACTCCGCCCATCCGCAAAGCCTACGAGTCGATGCATTTTCGCGAACACGTGGTTTTTACGGGCCGTTTAAACCGGTTTGATCTTAACCTGGCCATGGGCGCAGCGCTGGCGACCACCTATGTTTCCTATTTTGAAGGCTTCGGAATTCCAATCGTTGAAGCCTTTCGCTGCGGTACCCCGGTCATCACCTCGAATGTTACTTCCATGCCGGAAGTGGCCGGCGATGCCGCACTGCTCGCCAACCCCTTTGATCCCGCTTCCATCGCCGACGCCATGAGCCGGATCGCAAACGACGAAGAGCTCCGCCAGGCGTTGATTCGTAAGGGTTTTGAGCGACAGCATGTTTTTACGTGGGATCGGACCGCAGCGCTGCTGTGGGACGCCGTTGCGAAAACGTGACAGGAGGTGGACAACGTTGTTGTCATTGTAAGGGCCCCGAAGGGGCCATTGCAATCGCCCCGAAGGGGCGATTATGGAAGAAATTACCTTCGTTTTTGGAGGTCGGGTATCGTTGCTATTTCCCTGGGAATGCGAAGAGGCCTATCAACATAAGGAAAAGAACGATTAAGGCTTGTTTTTTAGGGATGGAAAAAGTTATCAAAAAGTTTTAAAATCAACAACATACAAGCTCTTTCTGAGATATCTTTGGGTGTAAAACAAAAACATTACATCCATGGCAAGTACCAACACCCAACTTTACCTGCACATCGTATTCACCGTTCAGAATAAGAAGTGCGTTATCCAGCCTTCCTGGAAAAATGAATTGTACAAGTTTATTACCGACGTGCTTGCTCGGCGCGGACATCGGGTATTAGCAATTAGCGGGATGCCCGATCATGTGCATGTGTTCATTAATATGAAGCCTGTTCAGTCGGTGTCCGAAATTTTGCGGGAAGTAAAAGCCGAATCTTCAAAATGGATTAATGAGCAGGATTTTTTAACCAACAAATTCTCATGGCAGGAAGGGTTTGGGGCGTTTTCTTACAGCCAGTCACACGTGGAGGGTGTGATTGAGTATCTCGGCAATCAGGAAAAACTGCATTCCCAAAAAAGCTTTCTGGAGGAATTCAAGGCCTTCTTAGAACTCTTTGAGATTGATTATGATCGCCGGTATTTGTTTAAGGCCGTGACGTATTGATAGGCCCCTTCGGGGCCATGGCACCCGCCCCTTCGGGGCGCCCCATCTCTCGCCCCCCTCTCTCCAAAAAAAAAGGCCGCTCCCGCGGCCTCTCTTTTTCTTCGAACTGACGATTATTCCAGCGAACCAATCGCCTTTTCCACTTCCGTCAAAATCTCGCACGACTGCACCAGGGCTTTCATCGCGTTATGATCCGGGTACAGCGGACGGTCGATATCCAGGAAATTCACATGTTTGCGGATTACATCGTGCGCCACCTGGGTGCCCTTGCCAAACTGGTATGGCGTCTCATATTTCGTGCGCAGATCCAGGGCCTGGGCCGCGGCCATCATTTCGATACCGATGATACCGTAGGCGTTCTCCATGATCTGGAAATTCTTCTGGGCGGTATTCATACCCATCGACACAAAATCTTCCTGGTCGGCGGCGGCCGGGATGGATTGGATGGAGGCGGGTGCCGAGAGGATGCGTTGTTCCACGATCTGCATATCCGCGGTATATTGGCTCAGCATCAGGCCCGAGAACATACCGGCTCCTTTGGTGAGGAAGGGGGGGAGACCGCAGCTCAGGGCCGGGTTATTCAGACGGTTCATGCGGCGTTCGCTAAGCACGCACACCATGGTGATGGCGTAGCCAACCATATCCATTGGGACGGCAATAGGGGAACCCTGAAAGTTAGCCCCTGAGAGTTGAATTCCTTCTTCCGGGAAGAAGATCGGGTTATCGCCCACGCCGTTCAGTTCGATCTCAACCTGTGAGCGGGCGTAGGCCAGTGCGTCGTGGGCGGCGCCGATCACTTGTGGCGTAGAGCGCATTGAATACGCATCTTGTACTTTCACTTTCAGGCGGCCTTCGGCCAGGTCGCCGCCACCGGTGATGGTGCGGATTGATTTCGCGCTGCGGACGCCTCCGGCAAAGCCGCGGACTTCAAGGATGCGGCCGTTGTAGGGCTTCAGGTTCGCTTTCAGCGCTTCCAGCGACATAGCGCAGGCGATTTCGGCCTGTTTCAGCAGGTTATTGCTATCATAAATCATCAGGGCCGACATAGCGGTGAGCACATTCGAGCCGTTGATCGCGGCCAGACCGTCGCGGGCCTGCAGTCCGGGGATGGGGATTCCGGCGCGTTCCAGGGCTTCCTTACCTGTCAGCAGTTCGCCTTTATAGTAAGCGTGACCTTCGCCCATCATCAGCAGTGCAATTTGCGACATTGGTGCCAGGTCGCCGCAGGCGCCGACCGAGCCTTTTTTGCACACCATGGGGGTTACCCCTTTATTCAGCATATCCACCAGCGTTTGCGTAATGGCCAGGCGGCAGCCCGAATTGCCGTGGGCATGAACGTTGATACGGCCCAGCATGGCGCCGCGCACCCAGTCGATTGGCATTGGTTCGCCGATACCGGCAGCGTGATTATAGATCAGGTACTTCTGGAAATCCTTCACCTGGTCATCGTTCAGGACCACTTCCGAGAACTCGCCGATACCGGTGTTTACGCCGTACATAATCTCGTGCGCTTCCACTTTTTTCTCCAGCATAGCGCGGCAGGCGTTGATTTTCTTGATAGCATCCGGGTGGAGTTCCACCTTTTCATTGTTGCGGGCTACATTTACTACATCTTCGATCGTCAGGCCGGCGCCTTTGATAACTAATGTCATATACTAATCTCCTGTATTTATATAATGATAAATAATAAATGAATTCAAAAACGAAAAAAAATAGAAAAGCAAAAAACCGCGGCTGTCGGGCGACAGCCGTACACGAACCTTATCGTGTCAACCCCGAACGGTTGATTTTGATCTTGAACATAATGTTCCAGTTACTCATCGTGTTGAACTTGGTAGCGCAAAGATAAACTAAAATCCATTCCACCGCAACTATCGACTATCGACCATCGACTTTCGACTATCGACT
>CAZPDS010000084.1:0-9960 GCA_964585485.1 uncultured Bacteroidales bacterium | reverse complement strand
TAAACCCAAACCGGTAGGAAGTATCGCCTTTAATCCGTTTTGGCATCTCCATTCCGAACGGATAATAATCTATTGCGGAATATGTACCTGTACTGGGCATCGGAATGCGTTGATTGGAGGAACTAAAGTACAAAACATTTTAAAATAGGCAGAAATGATAATGTGGTTGCGCAGGAAGTAAGGCGGCGGAAGGGTTGTTCGTTCAGGTGCGCATGAATTTTTTCTGGCACTTTTTTTCAAAAACTTCAACCTTCATAACTACTCAATCCCAATAATATCAATGCTCTCGGCATTACTTTGTGAAGAAAAATGCAACCCTGTATGGCTACAAAGGTTTTTCTGGTCGTTTCGATAATCCGAATACAGCAAACGCATGAAAATTACACCAGCCAGAATTTGTTGTTTTCACATAGTGATGATAATCGGCACATAAACAAGCGACAAGGGAATCCTAATGTTCAATTTTTCTGAAAACATTTAAAGTTTAAGTGACTATTTGTCTTATAATTATTTGAAAGGCAAACTGGCATTCATGTCAATAACAAAAAACTTATATAAGATATAATCTTTATCCTTTTTGAGATAATCACATGGGTCATATATCATAGTAATGCTTTTCATTTTGTGTTTTTTTATCTTCCTTATTTCATTTTTTTTAATGTGCATTCCGCTAATACTATAGTACTTACCTCGCATTTTTGTCTGACCTCGAATTTCATTCTCAAAAATCAACGAGTTCATGTCCGCAAAATTAAAAATATAGTAATCTGGAAGATTGACTTCGCCAGTAATGTAAAATTGCAAAACATAATCGCTTTTTTGGTTTATAATGTTGAGTAAAACCTCTGTGTTCGATGATTCTAATAAAGTAATTGTATCCTGTGCTATTACCTTACTAAACAACGAGAACGAAAGGCATATAATTATTAGCAGTTTCTTCATGCTATTTGATTTGTGTCGAGTTCTTAATTGTACCTTGAAGATGAATTCTCAGATTGTTTCCTTCCATAGTATTTGCCAAATTAACAATTGATTGAATATGCAATTTGTACTCATATGGTTTTACGGATTTGGGACCGCCACCCCAAGACATTATGCCAAGATTCATTCCCTTATCTGAAAAATATCCTCCGTTATCATAAAGACCGTAAATTGGGCTGTATGGATTCTTTCCCTCGTCCTTCATCCCCATGCTTTCACCTTTTTCATGATAAAATGCTTTTAGGGCCCCTCCCAAGTTTTGAGAGCCATTTACATAGATTGCATTCGATGCATCATCGTATTGGCCACCTCCTGTATTCGCATTTATTAAATAATTCGCAGTAGGATTCTTGTTAATTTTATTCTTAGCTGCTCGCTCATATCCTTCAAAATTGTCAGCAGATATTCCAACAAACTTTGTTGTATAATTAATTGTCCAATTATCCTCTTGATTGGGGTCATCTGATATATTGACTGTTTCTTGATTCCAACCAATTCCTGACTTGTCATTCTGAATAGCGTTTACCATTTTATCGTCGTTTGTATATTGACTTGCGTCACCATTCTTCCAATAATAAATGGTCTGTTCAACAGAAATTTCCTTACATTCCTTATCAACAGAAGTAATACCATCATCGCCATTTTCATCAATGATTGAAATAGGATTATCGTTAAAGCAAGCATAAGGGCTTTCCCAAACCTTGATTTTCGGGTCAATATTCCATCTTTTACATATTCTTGCATCATATTCCCAAAACATCGCTGTATAGTGAGTTCCATCCGAGCCACTAATCTCGTTATCCTTCTCCTGCCCATTAAACCCGAACCTATACGCCGTGGCACTTAGCGAGCGTTTTGGCATCTCCATTCCGAACGGATAATAATCTATTGCGGAATGTATACCTGTCGGGGGCATCGGAATGCGTTGATTGGAGGAACTAAAGTACAAAACATTTTAACGCGGGAACAGATTCCGAAAATAGCGCAAACGCGCCATCGCTTATCCCGTTTCCTGCCGTTAGAACGGCTGTACAATAATTTTGAAATCCCTGACAAAGAAAACGACACCAATAAAAATCAAAACTGGTTTAAAGCATCGGTAACCGTGAGTAAAAGAAACAAAGTAATTTTAGGACTGAGCTATACCAGGGCTCGAACTCCCATGAACTGGGTGAACTGACAGAAAAAGACCTGAAACTAAGAGAAGGCAAAATATACATAGCAGGAAGCAGGCGTAGCAACGAAAGAGAGATGAAACTCGAAGCCCATCAGGTATTGGACATCATGGAATATCAATGAAAAACGCGTTCGGAAATATTACAGCAGACAGGAAAAAAAGCGACAAACTTTTTGTAAGCGTTGGAAATAGTGAACACTTTAGAAGCATTATTACCAAGTTAATACAAAGACTGCACAAACAGAGCAGCAAAGTAACATCAGCAAAACAAATCCGGGCAAGCGTGATTACCCACTGGCTGAAAATGTACAATCTCCGGCAGGTTCAATACATGGCGGGGCATCGTTTTGTAAGCAGCACGGAAAGTTACTTGATTAATGATCTGGATGATTTAAGCGAAGAAATTAGTAAGTACCATCCAATTGGTTAATTTTGTGAAACTTTAAAGGTGGTCACATTTTGTGACCACCTCTTGAAAACCTTGTAAATATTATGAAAGACATTGTACCGGCAAGAAATTTTGAAAACCTGATTTTTGAGTTCAGGGGAATAAAAGTAATGATAGATATTGATTTGGCTGCCTTATATGAAACAGAGACCAAGAAGCTGAAACAACAGGTAAAACGTAATGCCGACAGGTTCCCTGAAGATTTTATGTTTGAGTTGACCAAAGAGGAAAAGGAACAATTAATAGCAACAGCCCCACGGCTTGAAAACTTGAAATATTCCCCGGTAAATCCGATGGTATTTACAGAACAAGGAGTCGCGATGTTATCTTCTGTATTGACAACGCCCAAAGCCGTACAGATGAACATTGAAATAATGCGGGCTTTTGCAAGGTACAGGGCTATATTGCTTGAAAACCACGAATTAAAGAAAGAAATAAAATTATTGGACAACAAGCTGAATCAGGCTTTTAAATATCTTCTGGATAAGATAGACGCTTTAACGCCCCAGTACAAGGATAGAAAGCCGATAGGATATAAAACTCCCGACAAAGAATAAATACCCACAGACCCCCAGGGCAAAAAATCCCGCCCTTTACCATATCCGACACACAGGCAAACGCAATGGTGCAGGGCTTCGACGGTCTTTTTTGCCCTTCCGCTACGCCTTCCCTTCTGTTGTTTTTTCTGTCACATTTTTTGTAAGCCAGCCCTTCTGCAGCACGTTATTTTTTTCTTTTTAAATGATTGATTTATCGAGGCCATTTTCGCGCGCATAGGACCCGCGAAATGCCCACGTTCCGGTGCGTGAAACCGCGGACATCTGCCATCCAAACATCCCTGCAGGCCCGCCCTTCGTGGCGTCTTCCGCTATGGCTGCGGGTGCTCCCCGAGCGCAGCCGAGGGGCGGAAATATGCTGCTGCCGCAACAATCCAAACGCTACCTGCTAATGTCAGTGCGACAAGCAAGCCGGTTGCTGTTTAAAGACGCACGGCGTGGTCTCCCCGTAACGCAACAAAAGCCCTGTACAGACGCATGGCATGCGTCTCATGCATTGCTCACTCTGGACAAGCCGCCCCCCTGACCAATACGCGAAGATTTCTTTTGACTGCACCATTCTTCTCATTTTCGATATCACAGTACGGATAGATAAGAACGGCGCCGGGTGGTTTGGCGCAGCGGCGTGTCCAGTTCAGATTTGCATAAAAAATTTATAGAGGAAATGTCAATGAAATTTTGAAAAAGGTTTCATCATCAACAACGACATTTCCCATGCTAATAATATTGAAATTGAATATAGGAAAAGCATTAATAATTCATGTTTTATTGCATATAAATAGTTCGAAATTACATAGAATAATATAAATAGAATACCAGCATAAAATATTGTTTTTATTATTGATTTTATTAGTTTATATTTTAATATTGAGAGAGAGATTAAGAAATGACATAACAAAGCCCCTAAACATATTCCCCAAGATACTCCCGTGCCCCTATCATTAAAAATAAATATAAAAGGAATTGTTAACAATAATGATCCAAGTAAAGTCCCTAATAATAAAAATAGATAAATGCGAAACCTAATCATTTTTTTGCGATTTGTATTTTTCAATCATTCTGTTTGTGTGCCTTTGTGGAAAAAACGCTCTAAATATCCAGTACGCGCCGATTTAAATTGACCACCATCTGCCGGGCCTAAAAACCACCCTTTCGCCGGTCGAAATTGACCACCCCGCGCCGCTTCAAATTGACCACCCAAAAATACGATTATTTCCTTGCTGATTGCAGGGCATTTATGATTATGTTGATTCCATTCAATCATATATAAATGCCAAATAAACTAATTATTATGAGCAAGGTAAAAAGTATTATCAAGCTGTACACCTCAGGTGTAAGTAAGAAATCTATTGGGGAACGTCTGGATCTTCCCCGTAACAGTGTCAAAAAGTATATCCAGCTTTTTTTGGCATCAGGCAAAAGCCTGGAGGATATACTGCAGTTGGAAGATAAGGCATTGGAACAAATGTTCATGGACATGGTCCCGCGCAAGCATATTGAAGATGATCCGCGTTACCAGGTATTGCTCGATTTTTTTCCGTCAATGCAAAAGGCGCTTAAACATCGCGAAAACACTAAAGAAAAGCTATGGCGACAGTATTATGAACAACACCCGGACGGCTTTCGTTTAACGCAGTTTAAGCACTATTACATACTATGGCTGAAGGTTCGCAATCCGGTGATGCATATTGAGCATAAAGCCGGTGAAAAGGTCTATGTAGACTATGCTGGAGACAAGCTTCATCTGGTGGATACAGAGACTGGGGAGTTGGTTCCTGTGGAAGTATTTGTTGCCATCCTGGGTGCAAGTCAGTTAACATACGTTGAAGCCAGCTACAGTCAAAAGAAAGAAGACTTCATCGGTTCCTGTGAAAATGCGCTGTATTATTTTGGTGGCGTGCCCAATGCGATTGTCACGGATAATTTGAAATCCGCGGTCATTAAAGGAAATCGCTATGAGCCGACGCTGAATGAATCTTTTCGTGATTTTGTGAGTCATTATGCAATGGCTGCTCTGCCTGCAGCACCTTATAAGCCCAAGCATAAAGCATTGGTTGAAGGTGCTGTAAAAATCATCTATCGTACGATTTACGGGCCGGTAAAAGAAAAAGTATACTCAAGTCTTGAATTGCTTAATCAGGCGATTTGGGAAGCATTGGAAGAACACAATAACCGCTTACTCAACAATCGCAAGTTCTCCCGCCGGGTGCTTTTCGAAGAAACAGAGCGCTCATCACTCAATCCGTTGCCTGAAAAGCGGTATGAATTAAAGCACAAGTATGTCGCTACGGTAATGAAAAACAACTTTGTATGCCTTGCAGAGGACAAGCACTATTACACGGTTCCGTATCAGTTTATTGGCAAAAAGGTGACGTTGCTGTATAGTCAATCCGAAGTGGAGTTCTATTATCGTTACGAGCGAATAGCCGTCCATAAACGAAACCGTCACCCTTTTGGATATAGCATAATAGAAGAGCATCTTGCCTCTCAGCATCGCTTTATGAGTGAGTGGAACCCGGATAAATTTATTGAGCGCGCAGGGGAAGTGGGGCCTGAGACGAAAGAATATATCATCCATCTGCTCACTACCCGCCAACATCCGGAACAAACCTACCGATCCTGCCAGGGGGTATTGAGTTTTGCTGCCCGCGTTGGAAAAGAGAGGCTGAACAATGCATGTTGTCGCGCGCATCAGTATGGCGACTATGGTTATCAAACCATACGGGCGATCCTGGAGAGAGGTCTGGATGGTGTTACACTTTTCGAAGACCCGGCAAAAGATCCTGTAATGCCGGAGCATGGAAATATCCGTGGCAAAAACTACTACCGCTAAAATCCTCCTGGTATACCGCCGGTACCGGCGGTATACCAGGTTCTTTTAATCTAAAAATCAATTAATATGAATGAGCAAATCTTACAGAAAATGCGACAAATGAAGTTCTTCGGAATGGTCCGCGCCTTCCGGACAAGCATTGAGTCGGGCAGTATGAAAAAAATGACCTGCGATGAAATGGTGTCAATGTTAGTTGATGCAGAATGGGATGACCGCAACAATCGCCGTATTGAGCGACAAACGCGTAATGCGCGCTTTCGCTACAAGGCCAATCTCGAGCAACTGCATTACGATGTTGAACGTAATCTCGACAAGAATCAATTAATGCGGCTGGCTGAATGCACGTTCATTCAGCGCAAAGAAAATCTCCTGATCACAGGCAGTACCGGCATTGGCAAAAGCTATATTGCATCGGCTATAGGCAATCAGGCTTGTACGCTTGGCTACAAGGTGCTTTACGCTAATACAACGAAGCTTTTTACAAAACTAAAAATGGCTAAGGCTGATGGATCGTACATACGGGAACTTGCAAAGTTGGAGCGACAGGATCTTCTGATACTTGATGACTTTGGCCTTCAACCGCTGGATGGATACAATCGCTCGGTGCTCATGGAAATCATTGAAGACAGGCACGGGAACCGCTCAACGATCATAACTTCACAACTTCCGGTTGCCCAATGGTACGAAGTGATCGGCGAACAAACTGTTGCTGATGCAATTTTAGATCGTGTTGTACACGATGCTCATCGCATGGAACTTACGGGAGAGTCACTCAGACGGCGCATAAGAAACAAAATTACCGATGAAGTGGAAACTGAATAAATTTATATATTTTTGTCTAATGCCAATCTGCAAGAGAAAATGATCGTTTTTGAGATGTCAAGGGGGGTGGTCAATTTAAACCGGCGGGAAGGTGGTCAATTTGAACCGGCGTAGGGTGGTCAATTTGACCGGCGTGTCCACTGGGTGCGTGCATGGTGGTTTTTTATTCAATGCACTAAGGTATTAAATATTTGAAAAAGGGTAAGCTTTTTCGATAAAGACAGGGTAAAGACTATTAGTGATTTATTGGGCTTATTATATCATGATAGGTTTTTTTCTTTAAAAGAACTTCTGCATTAATGATTTTACCTTTGAGTATAATTCTTATGTTTATTTTGAGCCTATCAATATCGTTGAATTTCTCTATGTTATCAGGTGGGGTAAAACAAAAATCATAGTATGAAATATAAGTTGAATCATGAATAATTCTGGAATCCCTTTTAAAATTAGGAAATTTTACAACTGTATCACTTAAACAGAAAGACTCATTATTTTCGTTTATCCCATGATATTCAATTCTAGTTGGATCGCTAAAAGAGAAATCCTTATTATTGGCTTGTGCCGATATTTCAGATACAATATCATTGATTTCTATAATTGAATCCTTTTTCGAAACAACAAATAAAGTAAATACAAAAGAATTATTCATTAACAATCCATCTGATTCGACCCAGGTATAGCTTGAAAAATAACATATAATTGCAGAATCCTGATAAATAATTGATTTATTATAATTATCTTTAGGTAAATCAGCTTCATAAATATAATAGTTATGCACACTACATGAGCATACTATTAAAATAATAAAAACGAATGGAAGTACTATAATTTTCATAATGTGAAACTTCTTATAAGCATCGTCCTATTATGACCGTTTTGGCATTATCTGTTTTCTTTTCAAATTCCTTTTTAGAGGATATTACCTTTTCTTTGGCCTCATTTTTCTCGCTATTTGAGGTGTTATTTTTCATTTCCATAGCATCATAATATACCTGGAGAACTTTTCCGATTGCAGCTTTCTTTTGCTCAGGGCTTATTTCCTTCTCTGCTGATCCATGAATAATCCACTTTTGAAGATCATAACCCAAATCATTAACTTTAAACCATACAAGGCCATTTTGATCTTTCTCTGCATGGGATGGAGCAATTTCATCCATTTCTGGATGCATAGCTGATCCCAAAGCGTTCCATGCATCACCTTCTGTTTCTGAGAAATCGCTAAGTTTAGCGAACGTGCTTTCGTTTTGACCAATAAAATTACTCCTTTTCTGTTCCGCATCAATTTGACTCTGTCCCGGTGCCCGCATACTGTGGATATAGGATTTCTCTACAGTCTGGTTTGAAATAGCATCTGCGTTTATGCTACCTTGAATCATAAATTCTACTTGTTTTGCTGTCACTTTTCCTGCTTTGACTAATGGAGCAAAAGCTTCTCTAATAATTTCTGCATGAATAGGGCCTGGCCATTTACCATCTTTATCAACCAATAATATTGGGTTATTCTTAGACATTGAATAAGGCGACCATATTGGTCCTTTATAATCCAGGGGATCAACACTCAACCACCTCCCAATTCGACTATCATATTCCCTGAACTCATAGTTAAGATGTGCCCCATCCTGCCCTGTATATTCATTGTCTTTCATCTGCCCGTTATACCCAAACCTATATGCCGTGGCACTTATCGTGCGTTTTGGCATCTCCATTCCGAACGGATAATAATCTATTGCGGAATATGTACCTGTACTGGGCATCGGAATGCGTTGATTGGAGGAACTAAAGTACAAAACATTTTAAAATAGGCAGAAATGATAATGTGGTTGCGCAGGAAGCTTAAACCATCATGCGCCGGTTTAATTCGCCACCCGGTCATGCCTTACTATCAATACGGAAAATCGGTCAGGACAAATCGGCGGGCACTGAAAATTTTGCCGGCGTGTCAAACATATTCTATGATTTATTGAAACGGGTGGAGGATTGGTGAATAATTTATATATACCCTTTTTTTATCATAATAAAATAATAATACATAAAATATCCTGGCAATAAGAAAAGCCAAATTAGTCTTGGAGTGTTTCTGTCTTTTTTTCGACAAGTAACAATGCAAAATATCCAAAGAAAAAAGACAGGGAATGTAACAATCGTTTGAATAACCAGTTTAATTTCATTCGAGACGATGTTCGTATTCATGGAAATGACTGTTAATCCAAAATTCAATATTTCAAATACAACATATGAAAGAGAAATAACTTCACAAAGCAATAGAAATCTTTTCATAAAACTTTTTTTAATAAGAAGTATTAAGGTTTGGGAAGGCCGATTACACCCGTTGATGAAACTGGTCTGTGATACTTCGATGTAAAATGAGAGGATGGCATGGCCCCATTGTTTAACGAACTACTTGATGAGGATTTGCTAATTGCTGAAGTTTTAGAATCAGAAGGGGGAGAATATGTCAACTTTGCTTCTATTCCCGCACCAAGTAATAACGCATTGACTTCAACGCCCAAGCTTATTTCGGTAGTGTTTCCATCGGTGCAAATATTTTTACTTCCAGCAGAATTTTCTGTTTTATATTTCCCGTCAACCGTTTTAAAAGCACCGTCAGTGCATAAATCTCTTCTTGTTTCTTGAACCTTTTCTTCTGAAACTGCGTAAGGCCCTAGATTAAGAGACGTCCCATCTTGGAACTTTCTCTGGATATGGGTAATTCCTGACTTTAATCCTGACGGACCGGCCTGTCCATAAATTTCTCCTTGTATTTCAGCACCACCAAAATTATATGACCCTCCAAGTTTCGCCCCCCCAAGCATTGCTTGCGCTCCAACTTTCCCCGTATTAAACTTTGCTGAAACAGAAAGCCGAATGGTTCCTAAAGAGGTTGTATTGACAATCTTAGGTGCAAAAATGGCATTTTCAGCATAGATTCCTAAAGCCCCTTCTAACCCTTCTAATTCAAACATTGCAATTGGAGTGTTACTTGCAAATTGATAAGGAGTCAGCATTGGATAATCTTTAAACAGCGGATCTATACTCCAGAACCGTCCTATGCGGCTATCGTACTCCCTGAATTTAAATTCTTGGTGCGCCCCGTCTTGCCCGGTATACTCATTATCTTTCATCTGGCCGTTGTACCCAAACC
>CAZPDS010000083.1:0-10410 GCA_964585485.1 uncultured Bacteroidales bacterium | reverse complement strand
GGAAAACCCAAAAACTTGTGCGGCGGTTACAGACTGAGATGTATCACAACGCACCCGACGGACTTTGTGGAAATGAAGACTGCGGGCAGATGTCGTCGTGGTTTGTGTTCAGCAGCCTCGGGTTTTATCCGCTTACGCCGGCTTCAGAAATTTACATGATCGGCTCTCCCCTCTTTGACAAGGCCGAACTGCAATTGGAAAACGGAAAGCGATTTCTTATCACCACCAACGGGAAAGCAGCCGGGCATCCCTACATCCAATCGCTTACCCTTAACGGCCAGGATCTGCAACGCCCCTGGATTACACATCAGGAAATCATCAACGGCGGCGAACTCCATTTCGTGCTGGGAGCTCAGCCCAACAAAAAGTGGGGCTTGCAGCAATCCTATGGTGATCTTCCCTCCGCCATCCGGGAGTTCCAACTGGTCCCCGCACCCATCATCACCGGAGCCGACTATGTATTCACGGATCAAACAAGCGTAACACTGGCCTGTGCGGAAGCCGGAACCACCCTTTGCTACACCACCGACGGCAGTATCCCCACCCTGTACTCATCGGTGTATAAGCAAGCTTTTGTCATTAAACAAACGGCACGTATTAACGCCATCGCGTTCAGGAAAGACGGCTCCGCAAGTATGATGACAAGCGCCACCTTTTCGAAAATTGAAGGCGGACGCAGCGTGAAAATTGAAAACCCATATGCTCCGGCCTATGCTGCCGGTGGCGATCAGGCGCTGATCGACTACATTCTCGGACAAAATGATTTCAGAACCGGCGCCTGGCAAGGCTACGAGGGTGTTGATCTCGACGTTCGTGTAGACCTTGGCGGCCTGAAGCAATTTAATGAAATCTCCGTTCGCTTCCTTCAGGATGAACGTTCCTGGATCTTTATGCCACAACAGGTTGACTTCTATATCTCCGAAAACGGAACCGATTATAAACCTGCTGGCAGCCTTAAAACCAAAACCGACCCAAAGAAAAGCGGAAGCATCATTGAAAACTTCCAGGCAAAAGGGAAAAACCACAGCGCCCGCTATGTTCGGATCGTCGCTAAAAACGCCGGCGTATGTCCCGATTGGCATCCCGGAAAAGGATATAAATCCTGGATATTTGCCGACGAAATCACGATAAAATAAGCATGTATTTTATATGAGAAAAGTATACTATCTCCTGTCCCTGATGCTCCTGAGCTTAAGTATAAACTTCTGCACCGCGCAATCTGCGATGATCCCCGCTCCTGCCCGGATGCTAACAAATGGTCATAATTTCATTATTAATGAAAAGACCATCATCTATTATGACAAACAGGATGGCTTCCTTCGTGAGGCCAATTACCTGCAGTCATTGTTGCAAAAACCAACCGGCCTCACCCTCAAAGTTGAGCCCCTGAAGAGCTTAAAAAAAGCCAAAAACGCGATCATTCTTCTGGCCGACCGCAGCGATAGCCTGGGAAATGAAGGCTACACACTGCAAACCGCCACCAACGCCATCATCATTGCGGCGAGGCAATCCACCGGTTTGTTTTACGGCATGCAGACACTACGCCAGCTCCTGCCCCTTGAAATTGAAGCACTCAGCCAACAAGCCGGCATTGAATGGAAGGTACCCGGCGTACAGATTACCGACAAGCCCGCCTTCATCTGGCGTGGACTCAACCTCGACTGCTGCCGGCATTTCATGTCGGTCGACTTTGTAAAACGCTACATCGATCTGCTGGCCTTTTATAAAATGAATCGCCTGCATTGGCACCTGACGGATGATCAGGGCTGGCGTATCGAAATAAAAAAATACCCTGAGCTGGTCAAAACCGGCGCCTGGCGCACCGAAGCCGATGGCTCGCGCTACGGAGGCTATTACACGCAGGATCAGATCCGCGAGGTCGTGGCTTACGCCGAAAGCCGCCATGTGCTGGTGGTTCCGGAAATTGAAATGCCGGGGCACAGCACGGCTGCCCTGGCCTCCTTCCCTCACCTGGGCTGCACCGGCGGACCTTATAAGGTGGAAACATCCTGGGGGGTTTTCCGTGATATTTTCTGTGCCGGCAACGACAGTACCTTTGTTTTTTTGCAGAATGTCCTTGACGAAGTGATCACGCTTTTCCCGTCTACTTACATCCACATCGGCGGCGATGAAGCGCCTCACGAACGCTGGGAAAACTGCCCGAAATGCAAGGCCCGTATGGCAGCCTATGGCCTGAAGGACGGCGCTGAACTGCAAAGCTGGTTCATCAAACGTATCGACAAATACCTCACGGAAAAAGGCCGTAAAATCATTGGTTGGGATGAAATCCTTGACGGTGGTCTGGCACCGGGTGCCACGGTACAATCCTGGCGCGGATTCGACGGCGCTACAGCCGCGGCGCTTTCCGGACACGATGCCATCGTTTCGCCCACCAGCCACTGCTATTTCGATTACGGCATCAATAACACCAGCCTGGCTAAAGTGTATGAATTTGATCCCGTGCCGGCCAACATGGAACTGCCCCTGCATAAGCATATCCTGGGTGGCGAGTGCAATATCTGGACAGAGCACGTAACGCAAAACCTGGTCGACAGCCGGTTGTTTCCGCGTATGCTGGCGCTTTCCGAAGTCCTGTGGACCTATCCCCAGCAAAGGGATTTTCCGGCCTTCAAACAGCGGGTGGATCTTCACTACCCCCGCCTCGACCGGATGGGCGTCACTTATGGATCCGAAGACCAATTGCTCACGATGAGCAGTGAATACAGCGCCAGCGATAAATCCTTTATTATCACACTGAACCCGGGGAATAAGCGGCAGGACATCGTGTACACCACCGATGGCAGCGATCCCACGGTGAATTCCACCCGCTATGCAGGACCCTTCCGCATTACAGGCAGTGCAACCGTGAAGGCTCGTTTGCTGCGCAGCTACGGTGTTGATTCCGAATTACTTCAGCGAAGTTTCGTATTCCACCAGGGACTTGGTCTGGCACCCCGGCTGAAAGCCTTGTTCAGCAACACTTACACGGCCGGCGGCATCAAAGGTACTGTAGACGGCGTGCGCGCCACCAGCAATTTTAAAGATGGCCTCTGGCAAGGCTACCAAAAAGTTGACCTCGGCCTTACCCTCCCCTTGGGCGAACGCAAAAAAATCAACAACGTTACTGTAACGTTCATGCAAAACCTGGCCTCCTGGATTTTCCTGCCGGAGTGGGTTGAATTGAGTATATCCGAAAATGGAATTGATTTCGTACCGCTGAAACGGATTTCATTTTCCAACACACCGGACAATAAAGAAACCATCCTCCGGGAGGTTTCCTTCAAGGATGTTTGTCCGGCGGAAACCTATTATATCCGTATCAGTGCAAAGAACGTCGGCACCTGCCCTGACTGGCATTGGGGTGCAGGAGGTGACGCATGGATATTTATTGATGAAATTATTATTGACTAATTCTACTAAAAAGATTGTTTATGAGAGAGGGCGTATTAGGAATTGATATTGGCGGGACCAATACGAAATTCGGATTAATCGGGAGCACAGGCGAAATTTTTTATCAGGGGAGCATCAATACCCGCGAGTATCAGTGTTATGATGATCTGGCGAAGGAACTGCACCGCAGAATCGACAAAATACTGACCACATTGGAGGAACCGCTGGAAATCAAAGGGGCGGGCATTGGAGCCCCCAATGGAAATTTTTACACCGGCAACATTGAATTCGCGCCTAACCTCTCGTGGAAGGGCATTATTCCAATCGCCTCCATCACCTCACAGATTTTTAATATCCCGGCCTTTCTGACCAACGATGCCAACGCAGCCGCTATCGGTGAGATGATTTACGGCGGCGCCCAGGGAATGAAGGACTTCGTAGTTATTACCCTTGGAACCGGCGTGGGAAGCGGCTTTGTCGTGAACGGTGAAGTCATGTACGGACACGATGGTTTTGCCGGTGAGTTCGGCCACATCATTGTCGACCACGATGGCCGCCCCTGTGGTTGTGGCCGCAAAGGCTGCCTGGAAACCTATACCTCGGCCACGGGCATCGTACAAACCGCCCGGGAACTCCTTGCTGAACCCGACTACAGCGACTCCAGCCTGAAATCCATGGAGAAATTCAGCGCTTACGACATCGCTGCCGCGGCCCTGAAGGGCGACAAACTGGCGCTGAAAGCCTTTGACCAGGTCGCCCTGGTCCTGGGAAGAAAACTCGCAGACATGGTTGCTATTACCAGCCCCGAAGCCATCTTCCTGTTTGGCGGTCTGGCACAAGCCGGCAATATCCTTTTCGAACCGGTAAAGCGCTATCTGGAAGCAGATCTTTTAAAAATCTTCCAAAATAAAGTAAAAATCCTTCCATCCCGCCTCGACGGATCCAATGCCGCCATCCTCGGGGCTTCCGCCCTGGTATGGAAAGAATTGCGTGAGACAGCAACGATCCACTAACAATCCTTCGAACAGGCAAGATCCGGGCGCAGACTGCAAGCCCGGATCTTTTGCTTATATCTTTACCTGATCCGTCTTTTTCATTCCCAAATTTTTGCTAAATTTGCAGGTTTCTACACCATGCCGGCAAATACACGTTTTTGATGATATTCAACAATTTAAGAAATTTTGTTGAAAATTCATGCATAGCTGCTTTTTAAATATAGAGGGATAGACCGAATTATGGGCAAAGTCATTTCAATTGCAAATCAGAAAGGTGGAGTCGGGAAAACCACCACAGCGATAAATCTTGCTGCAAGCCTTGGCGTTCTGGAATTCAAAACACTGCTTATTGATGCAGACCCACAGGCCAACGCCACCTCGGGCGTAGGATTCGATCCGAAGCAAAGCAAAAACAGCATCTACGAATGCATGATCGGAGAAAAGGAACCTCAGGACATTATTCTGCATACCGAAACCCCCAATCTCGACCTCATCCCGGCACACATTGACCTGGTGGGCGCCGAGATTGAACTGATCAACAAACCCGAACGCGAAAAAATTATGCGCGGCGTTATCGACAAAATCCGCGATCAGTACGATTTTGTCATCATCGACTGCTCCCCTTCCCTCGGACTGATCGTCGTGAATGCCCTCGTGGCCTCCGATTCCGTGATCGTTCCCGTGCAGTGCGAGTACTTCGCCCTGGAAGGCCTCGGCAAGCTACTGAACACTATCAAAATCGTTCAAACGCACCTGAACCCGAAACTCGACATCGAAGGCATACTGCTTACCATGTACGACCAGCGCCTGCGCCTCTCCAACCAGGTGGTGGAAGAAGTTAAAACCCACTTCCAGGAAATGGTCTTTGAAACCATTATTCAACGCAACACCAAATTGGGCGAAGCCCCTTCCTTCGGCGAAAGCATTATCATGTTCGACGCGGAAAGCAAGGGCGCCATCAATTACCTGAACCTGGCCCGGGAAGTCCTGCAGAAAAATAATCATTCCATAAAGGCATAAACAGAAAATGAACGCAAACAAGAAAAAAGCAGCGCTCGGGCGCGGACTGGGCGCCCTGCTCACCAATCCGGAAACCGATATCACCAGTAAAAGCGACCTTTATGGAAGTTTTGTCGTGGGCGCCATCTCCTCTATTCCCATCGATCAGATTGAAGCCAACCCCTTTCAACCCCGCAATAAATTTGAAGAAGATGCCCTCACTGAACTGGCCGACTCCATCCAGAAACAGGGCATCATCACACCGCTGACCGTCCGCAAACTCGGCTACGACAAGTACCAGCTGATCACCGGCGAACGCCGCCTGCGGGCTGCCTCTATGGCCGGACTCACCGAAGTACCCGCTTACATCCGCATCGCCAGCGACCAGCAAATGCTGGAAATGGCCATCGTGGAAAACCTTCAGCGGGCCGACCTCAATGCCATGGAAGTAGCCATCGCTTTTCAGCGATTGATCGAGGATTGCAAACTGACCCAGGAACAACTGGCCCAGCAAATGGGAAAAAGCCGCAGCAGCGTCACCAACTTCCTTCGCCTGCTGAAACTGCCCGCCGTCATCCAGATCGCCCTCAGCGAAAACCGTATCTCCATGGGCCACGCCCGTGCCCTTATCAACATCGACGACGCCGAACAGCAAATCAAACTGTTCAATAAAATGCTGGAAAACGAACTCTCGGTCCGCGAAACCGAACAACTCGTCCGCGAAAACACGTCGACCGGAAAAAAGGACAGCACCACCACGCAAAAAACAAACAGCAAACTCCCCGAAGAATACCAACGTATTACCGATGAACTGAAAACAAAATTTTCGCAGGTTCAGCTTAAAATAAAGACGAAAGGCAAAGGAAGTATCGTTATCCCTTTTCGTTCAGAGGCAGAACTTCAGGAAATACTCGGAAAACTTCAATAAGCGGATGCGAACCTTCGGCCCATATGCTACGCGGTTCTTGTTACGTGCAGGCGTTTTCGTCGCCTGCTTCTTTTTTTTAAACACGACCCGCGCCCAAATACAGCCGGCCGACAGCATAAAAAGTGACACCCTGCCCTCCCCTGAACTCATCAAAGGCAAAGGCGGATTCGAAAACGATTCCATCTATACCAACGTCCGACCAAGGGAAGCGGTGAATCCCCCGACCCCGAAAACGGAAGCCGACAAAGCATCATCCAGGGCAATTAAGGACAAGGACAAGCCCGACACGCTGCGGCCACACAGCCCCAAACTGGCCATGGGTATGTCGGCCCTGCTCCCCGGACTGGGACAGGCTTACAACCGGAAGTACTGGAAGATGCCTATCGTCTACGCCGGCTTGGGCGTGGGGGTGTATTTTATCTGGACTGAAACCAAAACCTACCGGCGCTACAAGGAAACCTACAGCCTGCGGCTGGGACTTGATTCCCTGGCCACCGACTGGTTCCCCAATGCTACCAATAATACCGTTAAGGAAATGAAGGAATACCACCATCAAAACATGGAGATTGCCTACATTGCCACCGGTTTGTTTTATCTGCTCAACATCATCGATGCCGCGGTGGATGCCCATTTGTATGATTTTGATGTATCGGACGACCTGAGCATGCGGATCGAACCCTCCATGCTTAGCCTCTCCACCATCCCGCTGGGCGCGCCGGGCCTGAGTGTTAAACTGAAATTCTGACCCCATGATTCCCTTCACCATACCCTATATCAGCGAGAAAGCCATTGCGGAAGTCGACAAGGTATTACGATCGGGCTGGATTACCACCGGTCCGGTAACAAAACGCTTCGAACAGGAACTTGCCGGCTACTGCGGCGTTCCAAAGGTACTGTGCCTCAATTCAGCCACCGCCGGACTTGAACTGATACTGCGCTGGTTTGGCGTGGGGCCCGGCGACGAAGTAATCGTGCCCGCCCTCACCTACTGCGCCAGCGCCAACGTGATCCTGCACTGCGGAGCAACCCCCGTATTAGCCGACAGTGACGCCGACAACGGAAACATCTCCGCTGCCGGGGTACGCAGGCTGATCACCGAACGCACCAAAGTCATCATCCCCGTCGATCTCTTCGGGTACCCCTGCGATTACAATGAGTTTAATGAGCTGGTGAAAGAAGATGCCATCCGGAAATTATTCCGCCCTTCGCATCCCCGGCAGGAAAAACTCGGCCGTATCCTCGTGATGAGTGATGCCGCTCATTCACTCGGCGCCGGCTATCATGGGAAAAAAACCGGTTCGCTGACCGACGTAACGGTCTTCTCCTTCCATGCCGTAAAAAACCTGACAACCGCGGAAGGTGGCGCTATTGCGCTCCGGCTGCCCGCACCCTTTGATCACGATGAGGAATACCGGACCCTGAACATTTCCGGACTGCACGGACAAAGCAAAGACGCCCTGGCCAAAACCCGCAGCGGTGGCTGGCGCTACGATGTCATCGAAGCCGGCTACAAGGTTAACATGACCGATATCATGGCCGCCATCGGCTCGGCTTTGCTGGAAGAATACGAAACCATGATGCAGGTGCGCAAACGTATCTTTGACCGGTATACGGAAGCCTTCAAACCCTACGCATGGGCGGATATCCCCGTTTACGAAAGTCCGGAAAAGCATTCCTCCTGGCATGTCTACAATTTTAAAATTCATGGTATTACCGAAGCACAGCGCGATGCGATCATCGATGAACTCCTCGCAGCACAAATCGCTGTAAATGTGCATTTCCAGCCCCTTCCCCTGCTCAGCGTTTACAAGCAGACCGGCTACGATATAAAAAACTATCCCCTGGCTTTCGACCGCTACGCGCGGGAAATCTCCTTGCCCGTCTTCCACACCATGTCGGAAGAGCAGGTCAATACCGTGATTGAAGCCGTGATCCGTTGCACCGAAAAGATCCTGCATGCTTAAACGTTGCTTTGATATTGGCGGCGCCCTGTTTGGAATCCTCCTGGTCTTCCCCTTTTTGCTGCCCCTGATGCTGGTAGTTGCGCTGGAAAGTAAGGGTGGCGTTTTTTACCGGCAACTTCGTGTGGGACGCGGCGGTGAGGACTTCCGGCTCTATAAAATCCGCAGCATGTACGTCGATGCCGACAAAAAGGGACAGCTAACCGTGGGCAAACGGGATCCCCGCGTAACACGCAGCGGTAGCTTCATCCGCAAATTCAAACTTGATGAATTTCCGCAACTGATGAACATTCTCAGGGGCGACATGAGTTTTGTAGGCCCGCGCCCGGAAGTCCGCAAATACGTCAACCTCTATACCCCGGAACAATTGCACGTACTTGACGTGCGCCCGGGCCTCACGGATCCCGCTTCACTTCAGTATTACAACGAGAGCGAACTCCTCTCCTCCTACCCTGATCCGGAGAAAGCCTACATCGACATTGTGATGCCGCACAAACTGGCGCTCAACCTGGAATATATCGAAAAAGGAAATTTTTTCTTTGATCTGAAGATCATCTTCAGCACGATTTTCAGGTGGGTTAGGTGATATTTTGTATTCACAAAAGCCAGACACCACGCCGGAATTAATGGATTATATTGCCATCTGCAGACAAAAAACAGGAGGCTATCACTTCTGACAGCCTCCTGGCATAGATTATAATAACCAAAACTGTTTCTTCCAGCGTGAGAATATCTTTTGCCCGAAGGGGGGCATTTATATTTAAGATAATTGGGGTCATTTATTATGCATTAAATTAATCTACACAATAAATTAGCATTGTCGTGATGCGAAAATAGAAAAATTTACGCAATTAACAAACAAATAGGAAAAAAGGATTTTTCTAATTCGTATCCTCTAAGGCCAGGAAAAATATCGAAAACACCACACCCGCCTGTGTCTCCAACATAGATTCGACTAAAAAATTGCTAATCAGAATAATCGCCAGAAAAACAGGAAATAATTCTTTTCTACGCATGCCTTTAACGATACCATAGAGAAGTATGAACGACAGCAGCATAAATCCGGGCAATCCCAGGGCAATGGTCGTTTGAAGAAACTGATTATGGGCATTCAGTTTTTTTTCTGCACCTTCCGGAAATCCATTTTCAGTGTAGGATTTGTTAAGTGCATTTTGCACATCCCCCGTTCCAACACCAAATGGCAAATGGTGTACAATTATATCCAGCGAATTTTTCCAAACCACAATTCGTGCCGTCGTTCCATCGTCTTCATGATCTTTACCTGCATCGGTTGTAGGATGGACCACTTCCAAAAAGCTATTAAAACGATTCATCACATATGGTACTTTTTTCATTATGAGCGCCGAAGCACCCAGTAAAATAATAAGCACCAGCAGTCCGGCCATAACCTTATGTCTTCTTACCATTAAGTGGATCATGAGCGGAAACACCGTTACTGCAGCAACGATCCATCCCGCTTTGGAATTTACCAGTATGATAAAAAGGAAAAAATATAACGCCAGCATGCCCAATCCAGCCTTCTTCCACCGGGCGATCTTTTCCCAATGATCGGTCAGGTGAAGTATTAAAATAACAATGGACAAATTGAGGTACATCGCGAAGTACGATGGATGAAAAAGCACCGATAACTGCGCGTACAAAAAATTGTCGAATGTAAAGTATGTTATGAACGAATAATATACGGCATGTCCAAGGCAAAGTATGGTCGCAATGAAGGTACCTGCAACAAACGATATTTTAATAAAATGAAGCGCATCACGATCAAGGATGGGTTTACCCAAAAAAATGAAAGTCAAAGGGATGACAAGCATACTTAATTTCACTTCCAGATCAAATAATCCACTATGTAAATCTGATGTATAGGCTAATCCAACAACAAGCAACGCATAAAAGAGTATGCAAGCCATCGCCAACAGCCCGGGTTTGTGAACATTCCCCCCGCGTTCACGAATCGTATAAAGCAGTGATAATATAAATAGGATGCCCGCAAGCAAGGGCGTCAACGGTTTATATATAGGAAGAATAAATGCAAAGAGTATCGTAACGGCGTATAGAAGGAATGCAAAAATATGTTCCTTTTGATAGCGGTGGATCAGTGATATCAGCAAACTATTCA
>CAZPDS010000082.1:0-10491 GCA_964585485.1 uncultured Bacteroidales bacterium | reverse complement strand
GCGCGTACAAAAAACGCCGGTTGACGGACATCACCGGTATTGTGATCCATCACAGCGCTTCGGATGTTGGCGGGCCCAGGGAATTTGCCAACTGGCACATAAAACGTGGCTGGCCGGGGATCGGCTATCATTTCGTGATCCTGCCGGACGGAACCGTAAACCAGACCAACGACCTGGACACGATTAGCTATCACGTGGCTGATCATAACACGGCTAATATCGGTATCTGCATGGTGGGAAACCTATCCCACCATCCAGCAACAACGCAGCAAATGACATCCCTCAAAGGACTAATTGCTCATTTGAAAAAGGAATTGGGGAAAGACCTGATCGTGAAAGGTCATCGGGATTACAACCCTACTGAGTGTCCAGGTCTGACCATGAAACTTCCTCCAAAATAAATCTTGTCAAAAGTATTCGTTCTTTGAATTATAGGCCCATAGGCCAGAGGCAACATAACTGGATCCAACTGAAACTAGAACACTCAAAAGCGCTGATACGCTTATCCTGATTTTTTGGTTTTTCTTACTTTTTTTCATTGTCACCTCCTTTTTTAAATTACATAATAAACAGATGGTTTGGGAGATCCACGAAAACAGAAATACTACACCAACAGTTATTGCTTGACCAGGTACCCCCATCGATATGGGCCTATAATTAAAGAACGATTTTTAGTTTATATGCAAATATAACAGAAAGTTTCAGCAAAAAAAATATTTTACATGAACCAACTCGAACTCAACTGTAAGATCGAAGCCCTCATCCGGGAAAAGGACTCCAAAGGAGAATCCTTCTCTATAGATGATCTTGCTTTGATCCGGCAATATGAAGGCTCAGGTGGCCAGGGCAGTAAGGGCGCCACAGGTGAAGGCTTGTTGTATGAATTTTACACCCCCGATTACATTGTGGATCTGATGTGGGAACTGGCTTACAGGTATGGATTTGATAAATCCGGAACCGTTCTGGAACCCAGTATTGCCACCGGCCGCTTAATAAAGCCCGCACCGGATAAAAGCAAATGCACGGCCTTTGAAATCAACCCTGTATCCACAAGGATTTGCCAGATCCTTTATCCGCAAGCTACCGTTTACAACAACTATTTTGAAACCGCTTTCCTGGAACCGGATCGCTTTACCCGTCGCGTCAATCCTGACAAACTCACCTGGCTGCAAGGATATCCCTTTTCGCTGGTGATCGGGAATCCACCTTACGGGAAATACAAGAACAAGTACAGCTCATACTTTCCCAAGCCCTCCATGCACCAGATCGAGCTGTTTTTTGTGTATTACGGACTGCAACTGCTCGCCCCCGGCGGCTTGCTGATATACCTGATCTCGAGCAACTTTTTGCGAAACGGGATCAGCTACAATACCGAAAAAAACGAAATCGGAAAAATCGCTGAACTCGTGGATGCCTACCGGCTTCCGCCCGTGTTCCGGTTTTCCGAAGTTCCCGTCGATATCATCGTCTTACGAAAAAAATAATCGCCATGGCAAATTACAAAATCACTCCCCCAAAACCCCTGATCGTCACCGATGAAATGCAGGCGCTGAATAAGCAAATCAAGGATTTGCAGAAGGATTTTCACGTCAAGGAAGTCGATCTTGTCTTTAAGGAAGAACGCCTGATCTTCAATAAAATCAGCAGTTCCCGGGATGCCTGTGATTTCTTGAAGGAAGTAATCGGTGATGGCCTTGATATCCAGGAGCATTTTGTGGTGCTTTACTTAAACCACGCCAATAAGGTCATCGGCTATTACAAACACACCAAGGGAACGATCAATTCCACACAGGTGGACATTGAGATGATTGTGGCCGTTGCCCTGAAAATACTGGCCAAAGCCGTGATCCTTTGCCATAATCACCCATCCGGCAATGAAGAACCCAGCGAGCCGGACAAAACCCTCACACGAAAAGTAAAAGCGGGCTTTGACTACTTTGACATTAAAGTGCTGGATCACCTGATCCTGACCAAAAACGCCTACTATTCCTTTGCTGACGAGGGCAACAGCGCACTGGGGAACCCTGCCGTTTATAAGATTTTGGCCAGCGAGGTATTTGGTCAGATGTTTCAAAAACTGCTGGAATATGCCGGAAAGCGAAGCCCGGCGAATACCATTCCGGCAAGTCCGGCCAATCTTTCCGGTCACTCAAAACTTGAGCAGGAATTACGCGGGGAGATCCTACGGCAATTAAAGAAAGTCACCATAGCCAACTCCCCATGGATTTTTCAGCAGATCCAATCCAGAGAAGGCTACGCCCGCATTGAAAAGCAGATCATACAGCGGGTAATCTCGCAGCGACTCGTACCGGCCGCAGCCATACCCCAGCTTGAAATCGAATACTCTCTTAATTAAACCACAGTAGCAATGAGCCTTTCATCCAGCAAAGACACTATTAAAGTTATCAGCAATCCTGCCTGGTACCGGGCGCGTATTGCCGCGATTGAAAGGCTGCTGGATGAACTACCCCAAAGTGAGGAGAAGAACTCCCCGCGCACCTTGCTGCGTAATGGTTTTATCCCACCGGAACTTCAGAAGCGCTTTAATCAGATCCAGGACGAGGAATACAAGCTTTCCTTTGCCCTGAACTCTGCATTATCCTTCCGCGAGATAACCAGCTTCAACACATGGTTTGCCAAGCATCCGGAGAAGATCTGCGGACAGGAAGTTGTCACAACCAGCCTGCAATTCCCCATCACCGTTAAGGGTACAAAGGAGGATATCGTTCAGGCCATTCAAAAGGATGTTGAAGACAGTCTGCAAGATGATGAATCCTATGAAGAGCCGGGTTCTGTGACCAATCGCTTTGGGGATGCACAAAAGCTACTTGACTGGCCTGTTTCGGCGTTCAGCAGCTACTACCAGGATGAACTTGCAAAATTCAATCAGGAAAACATACCGCTGGATGAACTCATCGATTCCCTGGAGCAACAGATCCTGGACGCCGGTCCTGATCGCGCCCGGCGTAAAGAGTTTCTGACAAAGTTTACCAACGCCAGTCAAAAGCGCTCCCTGCTGTGGAAAGGATTTGAAGAGGACTGGCTGAACTTCTGCACCGGTCTGCGAAACATCATCCTTGAAAAAGCCCGTCAATCCGGCATTATCATCGAGGACGAAGATGACTTTAATATCTCGGATGAGATCCTCTCAACCATCAGCGAACGACCCGGGATTGAACAATACTGGAATACCCTGATCCGGGATGTGATCGACAAAGAACTGGAATATTATAAAAATATATCAGGCAAGCAAAGCCCATCTCAAAACAATGATTTGGAGCTGGAAGCACTTGCTCTGGAAGTTGAACTGCAATTATTAAAAACATAATCACCATGAGTTATCTAAGCGGAATCAGCTCGATTGATAGCCTGGGAGCTTTAAGCTCCGGGGTCTCCATGAATATTGATACCAATGCCGACATTATCCGTCAGGTCATGCGCAATGCCCGGGAGCTTTCCGGGCTGGGTGACACCGGCAGCAAGGTCATGAGCTTTGATGATGTCCTGCGGCGCTACAACAAGGGAATCAGCACGGATGAAATTCGCGCCTGGGTATGGTATAAACGCAGCCTTGGAATCCCGATGAAAGGCTGGGAGAAATACTACATCAACGGCGGAAATATGGTGGAGAATGTTGTAACAACAAAGCCCACGATCATTAAAGACAACCATTTCCGCGATATACGCTCTGTTGAATCCGGGGCCGTCCTGGGAAAGTTCATCAAAACCCACGACTACGCCGAAGGGGAAAGCTATTTCATTTACCGTTCCGACGATGGGCTGTACTATGTCCAGTCCGGCCATTGCAAGCTGGTTAAGACCACCGTGGCCTGCAATCAGAAAGACCTTGAT
Organism: uncultured Bacteroidales bacterium; assembly: GCA_964585485.1. Taxonomy (GTDB): domain Bacteria; phylum Bacteroidota; class Bacteroidia; order Bacteroidales; family CAIWKO01; genus CALGYY01. Next base: position 6,639 of record CAZPDS010000082.1, on the reverse strand, counting down.
GAGTTGGTGCGCAGCGGGGCTTTGTTTTTCCTTGGCGGGGAAGTTGTGCCGTATCCAATCTATACCTATGGCAACATGTACGACCGTGAGCTGCAACTGGAGAAAGACAAAGATCAAATCCTTTCCCAGTGGGGACAAAGCGTTTACGACAAACACAAGGAAGCCATTGCAAAGGCAAAGCCCACACTATTGACCGTTACCAATCCGGACGAAAAAGAGCGGCCGATCATCACGGCCATATCCGACTTTGCCGGCAATGAGGAAATTTTCTCCATTTGCGAAGTGCGCGAGGAATACATGGATGTTGAAAAGGCCGATGAATTAAAGAAAATCAATGGCCGGGTGGAACGCAAGCGGGATAAGGAAAAGATCCATATACGTTTTGACGGGCAGACACGCTATACACTGCAACAGGTCTTTATCAAATGGCTTTTTACCCTGAACGCGGATGCTGATTTTGAAAAGTCTTCCGCCATCGACATTGCCGATTACTACATCGCCAACCGTTCCCTGCGGGATGATAAAATGAGCAAGGAGGAAAAAGCAGAACTCAAAGCCAACGCCCGTATTGAGGGCGAAAAGTTGTTCTCCCGTTTTTTGCATGAAGTCCTCACGCCGGGCGACCAGGAAAAGCTGGACTATGCCTGGAACCGACTGTATAATGGCCAAAGCGACATATCCTATCATAAAGTGCCCATCGGCTTTGAGTGTTCCGCCAAATTCAAAAGCGGGATCCTTCAGCTTACCGATATCCAGCGCGAGAGTATTGCCTTTATGGAAGCGATGGGCAGCGGGATCCTGGCACTGGATGTGGGCGTGGGTAAAACCATGGCCAGTATTGCCACACTGGCGCATAACCTAATGTGCGGAAAGTGCAAACGCCCGATTGTCGTGGTTCCCAAACCCACGTACAAGAAATGGATCAACGAGATTATCGGCTACGAAGACAAGAAGTCTAAGGAATTTGTTTCCGGGGTGCTCTCGCATACGGGCGTTACCGTCAACGACTGGTACAACCTGGGCAGTGATGTGGTAAAGCGCATTAACCTGAACAAACCGGTTCCAGAAAAATCCATAACCGTTTTGACCTACGAAGGGTTTAAACGTCTCGGGTTTGGTCAGACAGTGTCTGATGAGTTATTCGTGGAGCTGGTCAATATCCTGGGACAATCCAACAAGAAGTCCGCCCGGGACAAGGAAATCGAATACCAAAAGTTCCGAGAAATGATTGGCGTAGGATTGAAAGACACCGTGGCCGATGTGGATGTATTGGGATTTGATTACGTAGTGATTGATGAAGCGCACCGTTGCAAAAACGTATTTTCCAACGTCAAGGCCGATGAGGAGGGCAACAAACGCTACAACATCCAGTCAGCTACCAGCGAGACCGGTCAAAAAGCCTTTTTGATCCTGAACTACATCCAGCGCAAATATGGCCGAAACACGCAGCTCTTGACAGCCACGCCCTTTACCAACTCCCCGTTGGAGATCTATTCCATGCTTTCCCTTGTGGCCTACGAAAGCCTTTACAAAAACGGCATCTACAACATAGACACATTTTTCGACCTCTTTGTTTTGCCCACCGTGGAATGGACAGCCAACTACAAAGAGGAAATCGTCGAAAAGGAAGTAATAAAAAGCTTTACCAATCGTCGTATTCTGCAAAAGCTCATCTACAACCATATCCTTTACCGCACCGGCGAAGAAGCAGGGGTAAAACGCCCCAAAAAGATTAACCTGCCGATGATCTACGATAGCATTGGCGGACGCAACATACGCCTGAGCCAGGACAAGCAGATCCTGACTTACATCAACATGACTGAAAAGCAGCGCATCAATCAGAACAAGATCGTGGAACTGGCCAAGCGCTCAACCCAGGGCAAGCTCGACATGGGCAACCTGTTCCGCGCCCTGGCCTATTCGCTCGACAATGCGCTTTCACCCTTCATCCTGGACGGACATCCGGAAGATTACAAGGAATTTGTAAACGAAAGCCCCAAGATCCGTTACGTGATGGAGTGCATCCGTTCGGTCAAGCAATGGCACCAGACCAGCGGCGAGGATTGCTCCGGACAGGTCATCTACATGAACCGCGGGAAACAGTTCTTCCCCATGATCAAGGAATACTTGGAAAAGGAAGTGGGCTTTAAGCGCGGAGTGATGTTCGATAAGACCAAGGTGGACGAAGTCGAGATTCTGAATTCTGAAATCAATGACACGCGCAAGGAAACCATCAAAGAAGCCTTTTTGGAGGGGGTTGTGAAGATTATCATCGGCACGGCCACCATCCGCGAAGGCATTGACCTGCAAAAGCGCGGAACGGTTATCTACAATTGTTATCCTGAATGGAACCCGACCGACCTGCGGCAGCTTGAAGGCCGCATCTGGCGCCAGGGAAACCGTTTTGCTTATGTTAGGATCGTTATGCCGTTGATCCAGGACAGCATGGATGTATTCGTATTTCAGAAACTGGAAGAAAAGACCAGCCGCATCAACGATATCTGGTTTAAGGGTGATCGCGGAAATGTGCTGGATCTGGAAAGCCTGAACCCGGAAGAAATCAAACTGGCTCTGATCACGGATGTTGATCGCCTGGTACGCATGTTCTTTGACCAGGAAAAAGAACAACTCAACCGGGAATTTTCCAAGATCAACCGGGCGATTGAAATGGTTGAAGAAATCAAGGACGATATTGAGCAGTATAACCGTTACCGGGAAGAATCCCTGGATGCCATTCGTCAGTTTCTTGCAAACCTGAACGGATCCGCTTGGTTTGAAAGCGAAAACAAAGCCGCCGAGCCGGATGATGAAAACAGCCAGAAAGCAAAATCCTACAAAAAGGCCAAAGAACTGAAAGACGAGATCGAGACATTGCTGGCCACCAGTCCGCTTGAAGACAAAGACATCATTGCCATTGCCCGGAAGATCGAAAACAACAGCTCTGCGCTGAATGTGTACTTCGGGAACCGTTGGTATGTGAGCTACTTCAAGGAATACGTTTCAAAAGTGCGCAAGACCGAAAAAACGATTTTAAAGCCCAAAGGCTTTACTATTGAAAGCGACCTGTCCAACGTCCTTGAAACCTACAACCTGGACAAACAGGCCATACAAAAGAAGGCAGAGCTATACAAAAACGACAACCAATCCGAGCGCTGGGGATCCCTGCGCCGGGAGATTGAAGAAAAGAAATCCGCCTTGCAGGTGGAAGGCCGCACCGCCGGCGATCGCGCCGGGGAGTTTGCCAAACTCAACTACCTGCTGGCATATAAAGCCGAGGATGTCCAAAGCAACGAACCCAGGATGCTGCCACCGGCCGAGAATATTCCGCAGGACACCAACGACATGGAATTGGAAGCCCTTGCCCTTGAAGTTGAACTTGAATTACTTAGCATATAACCCTTAAAACCAACAATATGATCACCAAGGAGAATTATTTTGACTTTACCTCGAAGCTGGATTTTGACACACTGCCCGAAGCGTTGAGAAACGGACATAAACTCACCCAGGGGGCTGCCAAAAACGATTGGTCTGCCTTCAATACCAACGAAAACATCCGTCGCGTTGTGAACGCCTACTTTGAAAAGTTGGATCAATGGGTAAATAAAAATCCCCGGCCGGAATCAAAACCGGTTGAACCTGCCAGGCAGGAACCCAAACCCAGGGCACAAAAAAAGACGGCTGCCCCAAAGCAAAAAAAGACCGAGTCTAAAGAAGAAGCCTCTGCCGAAGCCGTGGAGAAGGTTTCGCCGGAAGTATCATTTATCAAGCGATATGCGGGGCTTCATGGGAAGGTCAAAACCCAGGATGAAATCCTGCGCTTTTTAAGCTCACTTCAAAAAGCCATCCTGGAAAAGAAGATCCGCAAGACCTCCCCTTATGCTACAGAAATCGAAAAGATCCAGGATCAGCTCATCAAATGCTACGAAAAGATGGGGGAATCCGTCGAGATAAAGATCGACAGTAAAACCTTGCAGCATTACCTGGAAATTGCCGGCAGCCAGAAATCCATGCTCAGCGTTAGCTACATCCGCCAGTACATCAGCCTGCACGGCAAAAAGAACGTAAAGGATAAGGCCAAAGCCCTGATGCAGCACATCAAAAAGGCCGTTGAGCAAAAAAAGCTCACCAAAGAGGATCCCTACGCCGTGCGACTGGATGCCATTTATCAATCTCTGAACAAATACGTAAATGGGGATACTGCCGCGCCCCATATCAGCAAAAGCGAGCTGAACGGCCTGATGGGAATCTTCTCTTACATGGAAAAACGACGGCGCAAAAAAAAAGTATCAAAGCACCTGCACCGGATCTACGAAATTGAACGCGGAATGTCCGGCACCGACAACGAAACCAAAGATGAAGATATGATGCTGGGCGAAGACTCCCGGGTAATCCCCAGCACTGAACTGGCCGGCATGGAATTTAAAACTATCGGCCTGCAGGGGAAATACAGGGAACTTATCGGTGATCCCAGTATTGGTTTCTCAGCCATGGTCTTTGGCCTGCCGAAATCCGGCAAATCTACCCTCTGCCTGGACTTTGCCAAGCACCTGGCCGAACATCACGGCAAAGTCCTCTACTGCGCCATTGAGGAGAAATTTGGGTACACGCTAAAGGAAAAGCTGGAGCGTCTCAAGGCTGAACACCCCAGGCTTTATGTGGCCGAGAATATCCCGGAAGACCTTTCCGGATATGACTTCGTGTTTATTGACAGCGTATCCCGTGCTAACCTCACTATTGACGACCTGAATCAGCTCCGCAAGGACAATCCCGGCGTGTCATTCATTTTCATCTTTCATACCACCAAAAATGGCCAGTTCCGCGGGCAAAACCAGTTTGCGCATGATGTAGATATGATTGTTGAGGTGAAGGAGGGGGAGGTGAAGGCGAATGGGAGGTTTGGTACAGGATCAATTACTATATTGTTATAATCCTGAGTAATGAGTATTTTGTGATATCATAATTATTCATACAATTGCCGTAGGCTTACGAACATCATGGTTTTCTTCTCTTGCTTGGTCATATTTTTTTTGACCGCAAGTTGCGTATCTTTGCTCAGGTAGGCAAGATGCAGTTTGCCGGAAGATTACGCAGGTATTCATCCAACCATGCCTTCATCTTTTCGAGCACATGATTGGCTTTTTCTGGCGCAATTCCTGTGGTCTTCATATGGCAAGTCCGCTTCTTAGAGCGCAAACAACGCATTACAGCCTGTAAGACAAAAACTTAAATTTTGGTTGTCGGTTGTAAAACGATTGCAAAGAAGGAGCGACAATTCATACCTTCTTTGCAATCGTTGACCAAAAGAATGAATTGTTTTTCGAATAATTATCTGCACATCATAAACAACCCACTGATGTTCATCTTCATCAAAAAGTCAAACCAGATCAAAAAAAATAATCAATCTAATTATTTTCAAATTGCTCTAATTTTTCTTTTAATAACTTATTTTCCTGCTCTAATAATTCAAGCCTCTTATACATATCAATAAGATATAGAGTAATTTCTTCAGTATTTTGCATCAAGCCAGAAACAGTCTGTCCTAAGTTGGCGCCATTTTGCTCAATAGTTTTTGCTGAAGCAATATGAGGAAGATGTCCGTTTAATTTAATATAATTTTCTCTTTCCATAATGGTCATTAATGGATAACTAGCATTAAAAACAAAATCGGGCCATCCGGCTAATGTTACAACTACCTCTTTACAAAGAATAGAACCATTAATCCTTACATACGCATCGTTCAAATGTGTCCCTGAAATTGTCCCTGGATATATTGTAAGAACTCGATTATTGTAGAAGCCATTATTTGCTTCATTAATTGATTGACTGGTTGTTGGCGTTGAAGAGTTGTTAATTGGGATAAAAGAAATTTCACCATTAATAGTAGTCATAATAACCCCTCCTCCATTATGCACACCATCTGAAGCGAGATTCCATGTATTTGAAGAACGTGAAGCATTAAAACCAATATAACTCACCCCATAAGCTAAGTTCCCAGAGTTTTGTAAATCACTCAAAACAATATTTGTCGGGGCATTGCCAATCATTAATTTACCTTGTGGATTTGTATTGCCAATGCCAACATTGCCATTTACCAGTAACCCATTGGCAGGAGCACTTGTGCTAGAACTATATCCAATTGCAGCATTACCATTTACTTGTAACTTGCTTCCAGGTGTCTGTAGGGCAATTCCAACATTCCCGTCAGATTGAAGTCTCAATATTTCATTAGTGTTACCTGCACTATTCCTTAATGAAAACGCAAAATTTGAAGCCCTTGATAAATAAGTAGGTTGTATCAAAGTAATGGCCCCCATTGAATTATTACCAGATGTTTGAGAGCAAACGCCAAATCCAATTGTCGCATATTGTGATAGGGTGTTAGGATCATTTGCTATGTTCTCAACAGTAAGAGTAGGGGTCGGCCAATTTGATCCTGAATAAGAAGCAATCTTCGTGGTCCTTAAAGACAATAATGAAGAAGGGCTTGTAGTTCCTATTCCAATATTTGTCCCATTATCATAGATTAAGCTATTATTAATCAAATCATACCCGCTTCCATTAGATAAACTACTAAACTTTGGTAAATAGTTCAAGGTAACTGATGTTGATGCACTTTTAACTGGTAAATTTTGTGCTTTT
>CAZPDS010000081.1:0-10544 GCA_964585485.1 uncultured Bacteroidales bacterium | reverse complement strand
TCGGGACAGGATGGTGGCGGGCAGCTTCTGAGGTTCGGTGGTGGCCAGGATAAATTTGGCATAGGCAGGCGGCTCCTCCAGGGTCTTCAGAAAGGCGTTGAAAGCTTGCGAAGAGAGCATGTGAACCTCATCGATGATGTACACTTTGTATTTCCCGGCCTGGGGCGGAATACGGACCTGATCTACCAGGTTGCGAATGTCGTCGACCGAGTTGTTGGAGGCGGCATCCAGTTCGTGCAGGTTGAAGGAAGCGGTTTGGTTAAACGATTGGCAGGATGTACATTGATCACAGGCTTCAAATTCAGGGGTTAAGTTCTGGCAGTTGATGGTTTTTGCCAGGATGCGGGCACAGGTTGTTTTGCCCACCCCGCGGGGGCCACAGAAAAGGAACGCCTGTGCCAGCTGCTGGTTTTTTATGGCGTTTTTCAGGGTATTGGTGATGGCCTTCTGGCCTACCACCGTATCAAAGGTTTGTGGCCGGTATTTTCGTGCTGATACAATGAAATTCTCCATGAAAATGGTACTTAAAGTGAATGCTTCAAAGGTACGCAATTTTGTAGAATCACATGGCGGGTTTGCGGAATCCCTCCGGGCTTCAAAACAAAAAAACGGCCGTTGGGCCGTTTTTGTTGAGTGTCGTGTTATCCGGTAGGCTTAATACTCGTCTTCATGAAAGAAAAAGTCCTCTTTGGTGGGATAATCCGGCCAGAGATCCTCTATGCTTTCATAAATCTCGCCTTCGTCTTCAATTTCTCTAAGGTTTTCGATCACTTCCATGGGCGCTCCGGAACGAATCGCAAAGTCAATCAGCTCGTCTTTTGTGGCGGGCCAAGGGGCGTCTTCAAGTTTGGAGGCTAATTCAAGGGTCCAATACATATTTTCGAAGTCTTTGAATTTTTCGCAAAAATATATCAAAAAAACCTAAAATAACAACTCTGTGATAAAAAATATCTAGTAACCACAAAAACAGATACATAGGTTTTGGCTGGGGTCTGTATCCGTAATTTTTCGCACGGGTCGGCCTTCGGCTTTCGTTGATCTAAGCAAAAAGACCGGCAACTTCAGCCAGGTTTTCTTGTTTCACGGGATAAGTAGTGACGGAAATCGTCTTGCACATTACATTAGAGCCATAATTATGGCGTATTCTAAAAATCTCAATAGTACGAATAAAAGAATTTTTATGACAAGAATAAATACCTGCCTTACTAAAATTAGAAAGGGCGTTATTACGCTCTGCCAGTGTGTAAATTATAGTATTGTTTTTTTTAAAGGGTAAATGCGGCAGCACTTCATTATTTTTCTTTTTGCACTAAATACAATTAAGACATTCAATAGGTATCAGCGAATAATAATATGTTTGAATTTCCGTTTCGTGTGAAAATATTTTATTACTTTTGTGCTGGATAATTTTAAAAAATTCATGATTATGAAAAAGAAAGCGGATACCAAAGCTGGGGTAAAGAAAACAAAATCCCTAAAACTGAATGCTACTAAACCCAAGGCTACCGCCGCGCCATCGATGGTCGAAGAGGGGACTACGGAAGCGGCCCTGAAAGTTCCTAAAAAGCGCGGCCCGCAGGGTCCACGTAAACCCAAGGATCCCACACCGGCCTCACAGATTCATGTTGGGGAAATTGTAAATAAACGCATGCGCCTGTGCAATTTGAATAAGAACCGCCTGGCATCAGTCTTGAAACTTACGCCGCCAACGGTTTCTATGATGATCAATTCCAGGTCGATTCAAACCGAACGTTTAATGGAATTATCTTTTGTGCTGAAACATAATTTCTTCCTGGAAATTGGTCAAATCCTGCAGCTTTCCGAAGCGGGCGTTAAAGCCATGGAAGCCGCTACCATCAACTTTCAACAAGACACTGATCATGAGTTGAAGTTCCTGCGGGAAGAAAATGCATACCTGAAAAAGATCGTTGAAATTTTGGCCGCGGCCAAAAACTAAACTGTTTTGGGTTATCCCTGAGGCTGTCGAATACCGGCAGCCTTTTTTATTGTCTCCCCTCCGGGATCCACGGGATTTCGGTAATTCCCAATTGTTGCGCCGACCAACGCGATAAGATAAAATAGTAATCGGAGAGGCGGTTGAGGTAGGCCAGTATGCAAGGATCCTGCGGCTCGTTTTCGTCTACCCGGGAAACGGCCCGTTCGGCCCGCCGACCAATCGTACGGGCCAGATGGCACCAGGCTATGACGGGGTTGCCGCCGGGTAAAAGGAAGGTGCGCAGCGGGGCTAAGTCTTCGCTTAAACGGTCAATTTCTTGTTCCAGAAAGTGCACTTCACCCTGGCCCGAATCGCAGTTTGTTTTGTTCTTGTCAGCCTCGGGTGTGGCTAAAATGGCTTCGAGGACCATCAGTTCCCGCTGAATGCGCAACAACGTATCGCGTTGGGGAGCAAGTTCGACCAGGGCGTGCAGCATACCTGTCACCGCGGAAAGTTCATCCAGGGTGCCGTAGGCTTCGATGCGTGCATGGTGTTTGGGAACCCGCGTGCCACCCGCCAAACTCGTCATCCCCTGGTCTCCGCTACGGGTGTAGATTTTATGTTTTTTCTCGTTCGGCATGCGCAAAGGACTATAAAGAATGCACTATTCCTGATGGTAAAAACTCATTTTCCGAATATCGGTATTGGGATGGTCGGCATCCACCAGGCCGTCTTTAAGCCGGATGATGCGGTGGGCGTGCCGCGCAATGTCTTCTTCGTGCGTCACCAGAATAATGGTGTTCCCCTGATTATGGATTTGCTCAAACAGCCCCATGATCTCAATAGAGGTTTTTGAATCCAGGTTGCCCGTGGGTTCATCGGCCAGAATAATGGAGGGCCGGTTAACCAAGGCCCGGGCAATGGCTACTCGTTGCCGCTGTCCCCCGGAAAGTTCATTGGGCTTGTGTGTAACCCGGTCGGTTAGCTGTACCTGTTCCAGCACCTCTGTCGCCCGCTCCATCCGTTTAGGCTTGCTAAGTCCTGCATACACCAACGGCAACATAACGTTGTCGAGCGCCGTGGACCGGGGCAGCAAGTTGAAGGTCTGGAAAACAAACCCTATCTCTTTATTGCGAATTTCGGCCAGCTCATTGTCGCTAAGGGTGCTGACTTCCTGCTTGTTTAGGATGTAGGTTCCCGAGGTTGGTGTGTCCAGGCATCCCAGTATGTTCATCAGGGTCGATTTTCCGGAGCCCGATGGCCCCATCAGTGCCACATACTCGTTTCGAAATATCTTCAGATCGATGCCCTGCAGCGCTTGAACCAGGTAATTGCCAACTTTGTAGTGGCGGGTTATCTTCTCAAGCCTGATGATTTCTTCCATGATCAAATAATAATGCGTATGCTCTGCAGGACTTTCCTGCCGGCTAAACAAAAGTACTAAAACCTGAGGATAATATCTTGTTTTGATAGTTCTTTTTTCAGAAACACCAACCCGAAGCGAAACATGTCCAGCGTTAAGCGAACCTCCGGATCACGCTTGATTTGCATCCAGGCGGCTTCCATCCCTTCGCTCCAGTGGATGTCATCGAAGATCAGTAAGGTGCCGGGATGTACAAGCTCTTTTAACGTGGTGAAGTATCGTAGGGTTCCTTCGTAACTGTGATCCCCGTCAATAAATACTAAATCGAAGGATTGACCTTCCCGGCGGAATTCCTCCAGGGCCTGGTCAAAAGAGCCGCAAAGCAAACGAATCCCTTCACGCTGTAAGAGGGGATGAGTAAGGGCTACCGCGTGTGTGGCCGGACAGCCTTCGACGCTGGTTAGCCGGGTGTGGGCGGAGGCCACGGCCAGGTAAGAAGTGCCGATTCCTACCGAGGTGCCTAACTCCAATATGTTGTGCGGGCGTAACCGGCGAACGATTCGATAAAGCAAACGCCCGTATTTCGGCCGCATTCCCTGATGACGAACAATCTGCCCGATTGTTAGCGGCCGCTTCGACCGGGCCGGGGCGGCTCCGTGATCCGACCTCAGAAGGGTGTCGCGGCGACGAATCCATTGCCGGCGTATGCGGTCCGCTTCCTTCCAGGCTCCGCTGTCGCGTTTCCGGATGACCTCGTTGATAAAGGAAAACAAAAAGGGCGAATGAACCCTATAGCGTGTGATGGCCTGACGGCGATACCGCAACCATTTTGTTGCCTGTGATAGGATGCCCATGTTATCGAAATGAGCCGAAGGCGCAAGGGAGTGTTCATGCCCCGCCCCACGGTTGGATAGTTTTTAAGTTAATTGCAACAGATTACGTGCTTATTTCGTAATTTCGCCGCAAATTAACCAAATTTTATCCACGTGCGTTTATTCAAAGAATACAAATTTCTGAACAACCTGATCGGCTGGCTGGTGTTCATTTTTGCCTCGGCCGTTTACCTGATGACGATTGAGCCAACCGCTAGTTGGTGGGATTGCGGTGAGTACATCGCCACATCCTATAAGTTGCAGGTGGGTCACCCTCCCGGTGCCCCTTTTTTCCAGCTGATGGGTCGCTTCTTCACCCTGTTTGCGTTTGATGACGTAACGCAGGTGGCGAAAATGATCAACGCCATGTCGGGTATCATGTCGGGCCTCACTATTCTTTTTACTTTCTGGACCATCACCTTTTTTGCCCGCAAGTTGTACGCAAAGGAAGGTGAACTCTCCGGAGCCCGCATGCTTGCTGTCCTTGGCGCTGGCCTGGTAGGCGCATTGGCCTTTACTTTTTCTGATTCATTCTGGTTTTCCGCTGTAGAGGGTGAAGTTTACGCTACTTCCAGCATGTTCACCGCTGCGGTGGTTTGGGCTATGACTAAATGGGAAGCCGCCGCCGACCAAAAACATCACCTGCGGTGGATTATCCTTATTGCCTTCCTGATGGGATTGTCCATCGGGGTCCACTTGCTGAACCTGCTGACCATTCCGGCCCTGACCTACCTCTACTACTATAAAAAGTTTAAACCGAGCCGCAAAGGATTTATTTATACCGGCATACTCTCTGTGCTGCTGCTGGGCTTTATCCAGGCCGGACTCATCCCATGGATCGTCAAACTCGCCGGTTCTTTCGAGTTGTTTTTCGTGAATTCCATGGGTATGCCCTTTAACTCCGGAACCATCATCTATTTTGTGGTGGTGGGCCTGGCCATTATTTTGGGGCTCTATTTCACCCACAAGAAATCCAAAGTGGTGCTCAATACGGCTATCCTCGCGTTTGCGTTTATCACGATCGGATATTCTTCGTTCTTCATGCTGGTCATCCGTTCCAACGCCAACACCCCCATCAACGAAAATGCCCCGAAGGATGCCATTAGTTTGTTGGGTTACCTGAACCGCGAACAGTACGGCGACTGGCCGGTTCTTTACGGACAGTACTACAATGCCCGCCTGGTAAAGACCGAGGAAGGTGATTATATCTACCGTAAGGGACAAGAAAACGGGAAAGACAAGTATGTTCCCATCAGCCGTAAAATAAAGTACAAGTTCGACCCTGAATACTGTACCCTTTTCCCCCGTATGTGGAGCGATCAGCCGCATCACGTGGCCGCTTACAAGGAATGGACGGGCATTGCCTCCAACCGCAAACCAAGCTTTAGCGAAAACCTGTCGTTCCTGTTCCGCAATCAATTGGGCAATCAGTATTTCCGCTACTTCATGTGGAATTTTGCCGGACGGCAGAACGACATTCAGGGATTTGGTCTTGATGGTAAGGGCAATAAAGATATTCAACAGGGCAACTGGATCAGCGGTATTGGCTTTCTGGATGCCGCACGCCTAGGGGCGCAGAGCGATCTGCCCGAACGTCAGTTGAACAACAAGGCCCGCAATACGTTCTTCTTATTGCCGCTTTTGTTGGGCTTGCTGGGTATGTATTTCCACTTTAAAAAGCAGAAGAAAGATGCGTTTGTCGTGATGCTGTTATTCTTTATGACCGGTATCGCTATCATCCTGTTCCTGAATCCTACACCTCACCAACCGCGCGAAAGGGATTATGCTTACGCAGGCTCTTTCTACGCTTTCTCCATCTGGATCGGTTTAGGTGTCGTCGCCCTTTTTGAATTGCTTCGGAAAAAGGCACCCGCCCTCATCAGTGCTGCATTGGCTACAGTGGTGAGCCTGTTCGCTGTGCCCGTACTCATGGGTGCACAAGGCTGGGACGATCACGACCGCTCGGATAAGTACGCCTGCCGTGACTTTGCCAAGAACTACCTGAACTCCTGCCAGAAAAACGCCATCCTGATTACCAACGGCGATAACGATACCTTCCCTCTTTGGTATGCGCAGGAAGTGGAAGGAGTACGAACCGATATCCGGGTGGTGAATTTCACTCTGGCTTCCGGCGATTGGTACATTCATCAGCTTTTCAACAAACTGTATGATTCGGAGCCCTTGCCGCTGATGTTGAAACCAGAACAGTATACCACCGGTACCAATGACTTTGTTTCCTACTACGAACAGGCCGGAACCCCGCCCATGAGTGTGCGGCAACTGGTGGAGTTTATCTCCAGCGATGATCCGGACAAAAAGGCTCGAACCACCAGCAACCGTGAGGTCGCTTACTTCCCAACCAAGAGCATCTACATTCCGGTCGATTCCCTCAAGGTGCTGCGAAACGGAACCGTGCCAGCCTCCCTGGCGGACCGCATTCCGCGAGCCCTCGAACTGAAGATCAAAAAGGATAATCTGCTGAAAAATGACATCATGCTGCTGGACTTTCTGGCCACCAACAACTGGGATCGTCCTATTTATTTCGCCAGCCCCAACGGGGTGAACGACCTCATCGACATCAGTGATTATTGTTACCTGGAAGGCAATGCCTACCACTTTATTCCCGTCAAATCAGATTCCCGGCGCGATGCCATCCTGGCCGACCGCTCCTTTGAACTGATGACGAAGGATTTTGTGTGGGGCAACCTCGCCGATCCCTCGGTGTATTGCGACAAAGAAAGCTACCAGATGTCGCAAATCGGTCGCAATAGTTTTGCCCGCGTGGCACAAGCCCTGGTGGTGGAAGGGAAAAAATCCAAGGCCATCGCTTGCCTCGACAAAGGCGTGGAGGTTTTCCCCGATGTTCAGGTACCTTATGATCTCTATATGATCGGCTATGCCGAATTGTATTTTCAATGTGGCGTTATGGATAAAGGAACCGCCATCCTGAACCGGGTAGTCGATGTGTACGATCAAAACCTGCGCTATTACGGATCGCTGGATAACAAACGTCAGCGCGCCCTCGACCAGGAAATTCAGGAAGCCGCACAGATTCTGCAGTATGTAACCCAAATTGCACAACAGTACAAGTTGGACGCATTATTCAGGAAAGCCGATGGCGTGTTACGCGGCATCTGATCGCTTACACTGAATGAACAAAAAAAAAGGCTGCCGGAAACGACAGCCTTTTTTTTGTTGATGAATGTGCCATTGCATGCTATTCCTTCATCATGAAAACAGATTTGATGTTGAAACGGAGCATCGGTCTGTCTTTCTTTTTTTTCAGACCAACGAGATAGTATTCACCGCCGCCTTTGTATTCTATCAGGCATTCCGAAATTTTATACGCAGGGTAGTGCTCTGCAAGATAGCTGGAAATTTTTTTGGGAAGATATTCCAGTGGAAGCTCCCACTGGGTGTTCAGCCATTCTGCCCCGGTGTTAAAAGTGGCGCAGGCGCTGATACCCTTATGTTTGAACTGGGCGAGGTAAAGGCTGTCGCGTTTAATCCATTGTACTTGTGCACTGTCGGGAATCCGGTTAACGCTGGCCTGTACAATGGTGGCCGGAACCTCTTCGGTTTTTAATTTTTGCGCAGCACAGGGAAAGACAAGAATGAGAATGAGTATCGGAAGAAGTACTTTTTTCATAGCCTGCATAATTGATGTCTGCAAATATAGATGAATTATTTCCCTTGCGGGGATTTTTTGGTCTTCGCTGCATTAAAGGGAAATCGCAGCCCTTCCCATTGGATCAGCTCCACACGCACTTTCCCCATGACGATTTCAGACTCTACCCGAACCGGGAGCCGGTTCGGATCATTGCTGACCCAGATGGTCAGCGGATAGCGTGTGCGAAACACGCTGCCAATGATAACTTCAGGCTGTACTTTGATACATTCCATTGGCCCAAAGCGGGTTTTGATCATTTCCGGACCGCTGAAGCGCAGGGTCGAACTTCGCAAGGAATCGGAAAAAACATAGGAAATCGTTTTTGTGAACGTTCCGGAGGTGGGGAAATCCGCTGCCCGCAACTGATACACCGCCGATAGAATATCCAGTGTGCCGTCTTCGATAGAAAGAATCCGCCCCTTCTTTTTTAAATTATCTTTGTACGAAGCACTCTTTTTCGCGTGGTCAAAGATGAGGTCCTGGTCACGGAAAAAGTCCGTCTCTTTGATGCGCCGTAGCGCAAGCATAGGAAGCAGACTGACATCATCCATGTAACTTTCAAAACGGTCGTCCACCTTGTAAAAAACATCCAGGGCCCAGTCGGTTTTGCCACGTGCGATCGCATGCAGGGTGCGACGGCCATTAAGAAGCTGTTGTTCGTCCGTAAGCAACAATTCGAAATTGCCGGCTTTCACCGAGCCGGTTACCGTGGAGTGAAAATAGATATGGTAAGTGAGGTGTTCGCCGCGGGCAAAGGGCCGCCCGCTAACCGTGGCAGGCTGGGAACGGGCTGATAATGTCAGCACGGTGAAGAAAAGAAAAAGAAAAATCTTGGGCATGAGAGAATCGGTAACAAGAATAAATTCAGGCGGCAGCATACTGCCGCCTGAACATGGATTTATTCATCCACCAGGGCCGTGAATTTATTTTTCAAGCCGGAGAATGAGATCAGCGAAAGTTTTACTTTGCCCACCAGAATTTCCGATTCTGCCAGTACCGGCATGTGATTTTTATCGTCGGTAACGTACAACAGCATTGGATACGGATCTTTGAAGGTGGTACCGGTTAACACCCGGGGTTTGAATTTTAAGCAGCGCACCTTGCCGAAACTGGTGTTCACTACTGCTTTCCCAAGAAAGGTAAAGGTTGTGGAATAAATCGTATCGTCGAGCATAAACTTTATCGGGAATTCACTATTGATTTCGGCATTTTCAAAATTGTACGTGCGCGCATAATAGAAGGCCGAGATGATATCCTGAATGTACGCCGGTGTGCTCACGGTGGAACTGCGGTTCTGCTTATTGTCTTTAAGGATGGCCAGCTTCTTTCCCTGGTTAAAGGTGATGTCCTGATTGATGGTGTAGCCACCCTCATATACTCGGCGGATAAACAACCAGGGTGCAATGGCTTCCTCATCCATGTACGTTTCGTAACGGTCCACGACTTTGAAGAAGAGATTAAACGCGCCGATGGTTTTGCCTTGTGCCACAACGTGCAGGGTGCTGCGGTTGTTAATGAGCTGATTTTCTTTTTTAATTTCCAGGGTTGCGGTGCCGGCTTTTACTTTTCCGGTAACCTTGGAATCATAATAGGCGTTGTAAACCAGTTTTTCGCCCCGCTGAAACGCGGTATTGTTTACATCGCGAAACTGCGCCTGAAGCACTTGTCCTGCGAAGATAAACACAGCCAGAAAGAACATTGCCTTTTTCATAGGTTGGATTTTTTGAGTGGAGCGGAGGGTTCAACTTGCATGCCAAT
Organism: uncultured Bacteroidales bacterium; assembly: GCA_964585485.1. Taxonomy (GTDB): domain Bacteria; phylum Bacteroidota; class Bacteroidia; order Bacteroidales; family CAIWKO01; genus CALGYY01. The sequence continues at coordinate 945 of CAZPDS010000081.1, read as the reverse complement.
CCCGAATTCCTTGCAGGATGGGTACGCCAGCTATCAGATCACCAGGTTAATAATTTTTCGGGGAACAATAATACATTTTTTTACGGTCTGGTCGCCTATCCATTTTTGGTAGTCAGGTGTTTTCTCCACCGCTGCGCGTATTGCATCTGTTCCAAGATCGACGGGCAGTTCCAGTTTAAAGCGAACCTTGCCATTTACCGACACGGGATACGCAAACGAATTCTCGGCGATCATTGCCGGGTCGAAAATCGGGAAGGAGGCTTTGGTGATACTTTCTTCGTGGCCGAGAAGCTGCCACAGCTCTTCCGCGATGTGTGGCGCAAAGGGGGCAATCAATAGGGTGAGGTCGCCAAGCACCGCACGTTTGTTGCACTTTAACTCGGTCAACTCGTTTACGCAGATCATAAACGCACTCACTGTAGTATTGAAACTGAAGCGTTCAATATCATCCTGTACTTTGCTGATGGTGCGATGCAGAATCTTAAGTTCTTCCGGTGACGCTTGCTCTTCGCTTACGCAGAAGCGGTTTTCAGCATCGTGGTATAGTTTCCATAACTTGCGCATAAACCGGAAAACACCTTCGATGCCCTTGGTGTCCCAGGGTTTGTGCATCTCGATGGGGCCGAGAAACATTTCGTACAAGCGCAGTGTATCGGCCCCGTAGCGGGCAATAAGCTCGTCGGGGTTGACAACATTGTACAGGGATTTCGACATTTTCTCGATGGCGTAATCGCAGATGAATTGGCCGTTTTCAAAAATAAAGTCATGATCGGCATATTCTGTGCGCCACTGTTTAAACGCTTCCAGATCGAGCACATCATTATTTACCAGCGAAACATCAATGTGTATGGGTGCTGTTTCGTACTTGTCTTTGAGGGGTAAGGATACGAAGGTTTTCTTTCCTTTGATCCGATCGACGTCTTCCGCGGAATAATAGGTGAGCCC
>CAZPDS010000080.1:0-10840 GCA_964585485.1 uncultured Bacteroidales bacterium | reverse complement strand
GGTGCCTTGCTGGGCTTTGTGCTTGGTAGTATGATCGATAACATGAAGGTCGGCAAGGTCCCGTCCGGTCCGACCACCACCAACGATTTTATGGTCAGCCTGCTGGTGCTGACCTCGGCGGTGATGAAGGCCGACGGGCGGATATTGAAAGCGGAGCTGGATTACGTTAAACGTTTTTTCCTCCAGCAATTCGGCGAGGCGCAGGCGCGCCAGTACATCCAGTTGTTGCGGGATATTTTACAACAGGAGGTGCCTTTGCGGGAAGTGGCCGGGCAAATCCGTCAATTCATGGAACATCCGGCCCGCTTGCAGTTGCTGCATTATCTGTACGGAATTTCCCAGTCCGACGGCGAGGTTCATCCCCGCGAGCTGGAAGTAATCGACCAGATTGCCCGCTACCTGGGCATCAGCGAAAGCGACCACCAGTCGATACGGGCCATGTTCGTGAAAGATACGGCAGCCGCCTATCGCGTGCTGGAGGTGGCCGAAACGGCTTCGAATGAGGAGCTAAAGAAAGCCTACCGGAAAATGGCCATGAAATATCACCCGGACAAGGTGGCGGGATTGGGACCGGAGGTTCAGAAAGCCGCCCATGAAAAGTTTCAGCAGCTGAACGCGGCTTGGGAGGATATCCGTAAGAAAAGAAATATCAGTTGATTAGCAACTTAGGCTGCTTGTTTTCGGAACCCGTTTTCAATTTCCTGTCAGGCTCTTGTTGTAGCGGGGACAGTTTACGAGATGATCATTCACCATGCCGGCGGCCTGCATGTAGGCATAACAAATGGTTGATCCGACAAAGCTAAACCCCCTTTTTTTCAGGTCTTTGCTCATAGCATCCGATTCGGGCGAGCGGGCAGGTATTTCGGAAATAGAGGTCCAGCGGTTTTGGATCGTTTTATTTCCCGTAAAGGTCCAGATATAACAGTCGAAACTGCCGAATTCTTTTTGCACCGCGAGCAGAGCCCGTGCATTTTGAATGCTCGCTTTAATTTTCATCCGGTTGCGGACAATGCCGGTGTTCTGCATCAGGAGATCGAATTTTGCTTCATCGTAACGGGCTACTTTTTTCGGGTCGAAAAAGTCAAAGGCTTTACGGAAGTTTTCCCTTTTGTGCAGTATGGTTCTCCAGGTAAGGCCCGCCTGAAAGGCATCAAGAACGAGAAATTCAAAATGTTTGCGGTCGTCGTGCACCGGCACACCCCATTCTTCGTCATGATAGGCGATCATGAGCGTGTCGTTGCCGGGCCAGGGGCAGGGTTCAGAATTCTTCTTCATCAATGTGAAGGATATGTCCCATCTTTTCCTGCTTGGTGCGCAGGTAAAATTCGTTGAAGGGGTTTGGCTTGATAATCAACGGGATGTTTTCAAGAATTTCGATTCCATAACCGGTCAGCCCGGCTTTTTTGGTGGGATTGTTTGTGATGAGCCGAATGCGGGTAGCGTTCAGCGCCCTGAGGATCTGGGCTCCGATGCCGTAGTCACGCTGGTCGGGCTTAAATCCCAGTTCAACATTGGCTTCAATGGTGTCGAGCCCTTGTTCCTGAAGGTGATACGTTTTCAGCTTATTGGCTAAGCCGATGCCGCGCCCTTCCTGAAACATATACAACACCATGCCCTTGCCTTCCTGATCGACCATTTGCAGGGATTGGTGAAGCTGGGCGCCGCAATCGCAGCGGCAGGAACCGAAAATATCGCCGGTGGCGCAACTGGAATGAACGCGCACCAGGATGGGTTCATCTTTTTTCCATTCCCCTTTTACCAGGGCGAGATGGATCTGATTGGTGGCGGTTTCGCGGAAGGAATGCAGTTTGAAGTGTCCGTATTCCGTCGGCAGATCCACTATTTCTTCGGCCTGAATCAGGCTCTCCGTTTTCATGCGGAAGGCGATCAGGTCTTTGATGGTGATGATTTTCAGGCCGAACTTTTCGGCAATCTTAACCAGTTCCGGAAGGCGGGCCATGGTTCCGTCTTCGTTCATGATTTCCACCAGGGCCCCGGCCGGGTACAAGCCAGCCAGACGGGCAAGATCAACCGTGGCTTCGGTATGACCAGCACGGCGGAGTACCCCACCGTCTTTTGCCCGCAGCGGAAAAATGTGGCCCGGCCGCCCCAGTTCTGCCGGTGGCGTGTCCGGATTGGCGATGGCTAAAATTGTTTTGGCCCGATCACTGGCGCTGATGCCCGTGGTACAGCCGTGTCCCAGCAAGTCCACGGAAACCGTGAACGGCGTTTCGTGAGAGGCGGTGTTCTTTACCACCATCTGTTCCAACCCAAGCTCTTCGCAGCGCTTATGCGTGAGGGGCGCACAGATCAGGCCGCGACCGTGCGTAGCCATGAAATTTACAATTTCGGGCGTAATGGTTTCTGCAGCGGTAACGAAATCGCCTTCATTTTCACGGTCTTCATCATCCACAACAATGATGACCTTCCCCTCCCGCAAGTCTTGCAGGGCTTCTTCTATTTTGTTGATTTTGAACATATACTGATCTGTTGCCGATTATGACTGCAAAATTACAACTTTCCGGCGAGAAATCGGAGGGGGATGCTCAATAAGCGTGTGTGAAATATGTGCCGGCCCGGTCGTCATTTTCTGCACGGCAAACCCCACCTTCAAATATACCCTGTGCAGTGTTCAGCACATAAGGCTGAGGGGTGGCGAAAAATCCAAAAAAAAAGCCGGTACAGACCGGCTTTTTATAATTTAAAATAATTCTTACTGAGCTTCGAAAGTATAATAGATGTCAGTAGAATAAATGTCAGCATTGTCGTTGGAGCTGGAAACGTTGTGGAGGATGAGTTCCTTGGAGGAAAGACGATCAACCAGGTACAAGCCGGTGCCGAACAAATAGTCTGAATAGACCATCAGGTAAACGGCGATTTTGTTATCATCGCTGTTCCACCAGTACCACTGATTGCTTCCGCTGATCACGTTGGCCGTGCCGCCATTGGGGGTAAAAGATTCTTTGGAGGTAACAACACCATCCTTTTCAATCGTCATTTCAAAAGAACCGGTTCCGGATCCAGAGTTTCCGGCAACGCTTTCGGTGTAGGTGGTACCATCATAAGCATAGCTGGTAGTTGCAGGATCGCCCATGTAAAAGCCCTGAGTGGTACCTTCAATTTTCACGAGTTTCCACTCGGCGATCAATCGACCGTCGCGGGAGGATAAGGAAATACCAGGATCATTCGGACCTTTTTTACAACCGCTCATGAACGGTAAAACAAAGACTGCAGCAATAATTACGAGCACTAATCTTTTCATACGATTTTGTTTTAGGTTAGTAATTGAATTTGAGTGCAAAGTTACAAATATTTGTTAATGGCCAAGCTGTTTAGTGAAAAATATCTTAATTCCATCTACGAATCTTTGGGTTTGGGCTTGCAAACACTATGACAAACTATATCCGGATTTAGTTGCAATAGCCCTTCATTTTATTTCCGGCCTCTTTGTGTCCCATCGAGGCCGCAGCTTGAAGATCTGTGCAGGCACCTTCGGTGTCGTGCAGGGCGTCTTTGCATAAAGCCCTAAGATAAAAAGCATTAGCCGTTGGCTTTATCTTAATTGCTTCATTCAGATCAGCCAGGGCAGCGGAGAATTTCCGCTGATCAATGTACATTTTTGCGCGCTGTTCCCGCACATCCGTATTTTTCGGGTTGATGTTCAGCACCTTGGTGAAGTAGGGCAGGGCGCCGTTGGCTTTGTTCTGCCGGATGTAGATATCGGCAATCCAGAGATTGGACTCTTCGTTCTTAGGATCGCTGGCCGATATCTTAACAAAGTCTTTCAGCGCTTCGGTGTCGTTGCCGGTTTTGACGTAACAAACCCCTCTGTGGTATAATAGTACATTGTCCTTTATTTTGAATTCTGTCAATAAACGCTGGTAATCACCGAGCGCTTTATCGTAAAGTTCCAGACTGAAAGCTGCCTCCGCACGTTCACGCAGAATTTCTACGTTTACCGGTCCGCTGGTGAGCGCTTTATCAAAATCGGAATAGGCCGCCTTCATGTCAGCTTTTTCTTTCCAGAGTAATCCGCGTTTATAATAGGCTGGTTGATTTTTGGGATCCGCCAAAATAGCCTGGCTTAAGTCATGAAGGGCTTCATCTTTCTTTTTCAATCCCAGATACAGATCGGCCCGTTGGAGCAACAATTCGGCATCTTTCCCATTTAATGTCAGGGCCTTGTTGAGGTCTTTCAGCGCCTCATCTGTTTTTCCTGCGGACAGGAATAAGGCGGCGCGACTTCGGTAGGCTTCTGTGTATTCAGGCCGGATTTCCAGGCATTTGGCATAATCGGCCAGGGCGGCTTTGTTGTTTTTTTGGCTGGCGTAAAGCTGGCCACGAAATAGGAGGGCCTGGTGATACTTTTCGTTGATGCGAAGCGCCCCATCGCAATCGACTATGGCTTTATCGATTTGTCCCAGTGCCTTATAGCACCTTGCCCGCTCCAGGTGAGCCTCAAAAAAGTATGAGCTTTTTGTGAGGGTATTGGTAAATTCGGTAATGGCTCCGGTGTAATCGCCCGATTTCATTTTGGCGCAGCCGGCTTCGTACATGCTGTTGGCCGTTTGAGCGAAGGTGTTCATGCTCAGGCCCAGACAACAGAAAAGGGCGAGCAGGGATAGTTGGATTTTAGGTTTGATCATCACGGGCAGGAGATAGAAATGTTGGAAAAATCAACCGTTTGTCAGGCACTATTTCGCCGAAGTGGCCTCTTCCCGGCTGATTTCTTTGAAGGTGATGCCCTTGGGTAAGTCAAATTGGTCAGCCGGAAAGTTCGGGCTTTCTTCCAGTTTTACGGCTTCCATTTTGATGTTCATCCCCTGAGCTGTGGCTTCGGTTTTCAGCGTGAGGCCATTCCAGATGTAGTACTTACCCTTGACACCGGATTCATTCATGGTCATTTCGTACACCTTGCAATTTCGGCCTAAAACGTCAGCATTCCCCACCTCGCGGATGTTGTATTTTTTGCGGAGCTCGTCGGTAAGCTCGGTAAAATTCACGTTTTCAGGAGAATTCTGGTCGATTTTAACCTTGGAGCCTTCTTTCTTCTTCGAATCCCAGGTGTAAACATAGTCGCCTTCCACCAGCGTCTGGGTCTTGATTTTCTGTCCAAACATGTCGATGTTGATTTCGGTGAGCGTCTTTTTTCCAAAGTCGTCAAAATACACCGTGAGATTCTGCTTCATCATCATCATTTCAGATTTGTAAGAGATAATACCCGACTTAATGGTGTATTTTGCACCGGCGGGTTTATCCGCGTTCACTTTTTCTTCCGTAACTGGCGTGGAGTCAGCTTTTTCGATGATCTTTTCCGGACTGTTGTTCTGGCATGCGACAAAGAGGGAAAGCGCGAAAAGCAAGGGGATGATGGCGAAGGATTTTTTCATGGTTAATTTGTTTATTATTAGTTGTTTGATTGTGAAAAATTAGTTTTTTGAACCACACTTGTCATCGCGATTTCTGCCGTTTCCTGCAAGCAGGGTGGGTTTGCGCGGACAAATTCAACAATATCAGGAAAAAAAGCTTGAAATTCAGCTTTGAAAAGATCATAGTCGGCCCGAAGATCATCAACAGCATTTTCCATTCCGGAGTAAAAACGGGTGCGGCGCGCCATGCCGGCGAAATACCGCTCCATCATTTTTAGCTCTTTATAGGAGTACAACCAGTTGGATGCCAGCATAAAAGGGAGTGTTTTTTTGATGCGGGCCGGTAGCAACAGAAAGTTGGACAGCAGCACCTCATAGGCGTCTACCGTGGTTTCGTAGAGATCCTGCTCAGAATAGTCGGCCCAGTTGGCCGCCAAAAAATGATCGTAAAACATATCCGTAACGACCCCGGCGAACTTATGATATTTACCGCGCAGGCGCTCCTTGCTTTTTTCCACCAGGGGGTGCTGGTCCGTAAAGGTGTCGATCCGGCGGTGCAAAAGGATGCCTTGTTGGATCCCGTGGCGGAATTTCTGGAAGTCATTTCCCTTAACACTGTCGGCTATGAGATTTCCAAGCTTTACATCACGGTTATCGCCGGAAAGATAGAGGTGTGCTAAAAAATTCATAATTGCAAAAGTAAGCAAGTTGTCGATTGAAAAGTTAGAAAAAAATCCCTACTTTTGCTGACGTTTCAAACTATGTATAACAGAAAAGCTAAATAATATGCAAAGATTGTTGTTAATGGGTGATGAAGCCCTGGCGCTCGGTGCCCTGGATGCCGGCCTGTCGGGCATATACGCTTACCCCGGTACGCCCTCTACGGAGATACCGGAATATGTTGATCATTCGAAAGAAGCCCGCGAAAAAAATGTTTTCGCGCACTGGGCCGCCAACGAGAAAACTGCGATGGAAGGCGCCCTGGGTATGGCCTACGCCGGTAAACGAGCCATGGTCACCATGAAGCACGTGGGACTGAACGTGGCCGCGGATCCATTCATGAATTCAGCTATTACCGGCACCAATGGCGGGCTTATCGTAGTGGCGGCCGACGACCCCTCTATGCACTCCAGCCAGAATGAACAGGATTCGCGTGTGTATGGCAAGTTTGCCCTGCTCCCGATCCTGGAACCGGTAAATCAGCAAGAATGTTACGACATGATGCACTATGGATTTGCCCTCAGCGAGCAGTATCGGGTGCCTGTGCTGCTGCGCATTACCACCCGCCTGGCCCATTCCCGCGCCGGTGTTACCCGCAGGGAGCCCCTGGCCCAAAACGGAATGAAATTGCCGGAAAATATGAAGCAGTTTATTCTCCTCCCGGCCATCGCACGAAAACAATATAAGTCGCTGATTAATACCAATTTATTATTAGTCAACGAATCCGAAACCTCGCCCTTCAACGCCTACACCGACCATGCTGATAAAAAGCTGGGCATCATCGCCACGGGTATTGCTTACAACTACCTGCTCGAAAATTACGAGGACCGGGTAGTTCCGCATCCGGTGCTGAAAATCGGTCAGTACCCTATGCCGCGCAAAATGCTGGAAAAGATGGCGGATACATGCCAGGAAATCCTGGTGCTGGAAGAAGGCTATCCGGTGGTTGAAGAGTTACTGAAGGGTTACCTGGGCCGCGGCCCGAAAGTGCACGGCCGGCTCGATGGTACGGTTCCCCGCGACGGCGAACTGAACCCGGGGATTGTGGCCACGGCGCTGGGAATGAAGGTCCCCGATAGCAAAGCCATTCCTGAAGTGGTTGCCCCACGCCCGCCTTCACTCTGCCCGGGCTGCCCGCACATCGATACCTACAACGCTATGAACGAAGCGCTGGAAAAATACGCCAAGGGTCGCGTTTTTGCCGATATCGGCTGCTACACCCTCGGCGCCTTGCCGCCTTATAGCGCCATTAATTCCTGTGTGGATATGGGCGCCTCAATCACCATGGCCAAAGGAGCTTCCGACGCCGGATTGCATCCCGCCGTAGCGGTGATTGGCGATTCTACCTTTACCCATTCCGGCATGACCGGCCTATTGGATGTGGTTACCGAAAAGACACCCGTGACGGTTTTTATTCTCGATAACGGAACGACGGCTATGACCGGCGGACAGAACTCTGCCGCCACCGGTCGCCTGGATCAGATCTGCCTGGGACTGGGTGTGGAAAAAGAACACCTGCTGGAACTGAAACCGCTGAAGAAAAACCACGAGGAGATGGTTCGGGTGATCAAAGAAGAACTTGAGTACAAGGGCGTTTCAGTCATCATCGCAAAACGCGAATGCATTGTGGCGCTGAATAAAAAGATGCGTGAAAAGTTCAAAAACAAAGAAAAATAATTAAGAAAGCATAACATGAAAAAAGATATTATTCTTGCCGGTGTCGGAGGTCAGGGCATCCTCTCCATCGCCGCAACCATTGGAACCGCTGCCGTTGATATGGGCCTGCAACTAAAACAGGCCGAAGTGCACGGCATGAGTCAGCGCGGCGGCGATGTGATGTCGAACCTCCGGCTCTCCGATCGCGAAATATTCTCGGATCTCATTCCCGAAGGGAAAGCCGATATGGTGCTTTCCGTAGAACCTATGGAATCGTTGCGCTATATCCCCATGTTGTCGGAAACGGGATGGCTGATTACCAATACACAGCCGTTTATCAACATTCCGAACTACCCTGAACTGGAAGCCGTTATGGCGGAAGTGAAAAAGCAACCCCGTCATGTCGCCATTAACGCCGACCAGATTGCCAAAGACCTGGGAAATCCAAAATCAGCGAACATGGTCATGTTGGGTGCCGCCAGTCCCTTCCTGGATATGCCTTTCGAACAATTCGAGAAAGCCATCCGGATGATTTTTCGCTCCAAAGGCGAGGAGGTGATTGAAGGCAATATCAAGGCTCTCAGGGCCGGACGTGATTTTGCCGAAAGTCATCAATAATCCGGAATCCATACATTTGGCGTGCAAAAAATATTTCTTGCAGTAAATTATAACAAAGTGCTGTAGGTATGTTTTTTTGTTACTAATTTTGTGGCAGTTTTCTTTCATTATCGAATAATACTAAATTATAATTGACATGGCAAAAAGAACTATCGTAGCTATGCCCGGAGACGGAATCGGAAAAACCGTTCTCGAAGAAGCTATTCGCGTATTGGATGCTGCTGGTTTCCAGGCAGATTATGTTCATGGCGACATTGGTTGGGAATTTTGGTGCAAAGAGGGAAACCCCTTGCCCGATCGTACCATCAAGCTTCTAGAAACGCATAAAATCGGTTTGTTCGGGGCGATTACTTCCAAGCCCAAGGACAAAGCCGCAGCCGAATTGGCTCCTGAATTACAAGACAAGGGTTTAGTGTATTACAGCCCGATTGTGACCATGCGTCAGAAATTCGGTCTCGACATCTGCATGCGCCCCTGCAAAACCTTCGTCGGCAACCCGCTCAACTTTATCCGTCGCGGTGCCGGTGGTGTTACTGAAGAACCTGAAGTGGACGTGATGATCTTCCGCCAGAACACCGAAGGTCTCTATGGTGGCGTGGAATGGACCAACCCCGGCGATCAGGTGTACGATGCCCTGATGACGCACCCCCGCTTCAGCGTCAACTTTGGATGGTGCCCCCGTCCCGAACTCGCGGTTTCAACCCGTATCGTTACCAAGAAGTTCTCTACCCGGATTATCCGGGCAGCCTTCGAATACGCTAAGAAACGTGGCTTCGACAAGGTTACCGTCTGCGAAAAACCCAACGTAATCCGCGAAACCTCCGGCATGATCCTCAAGATTGCGCAAGAACTCAGCAAAACGGAATACCCCGGTATCCGCGTGGAAGATGTGAACATCGACGCTATGATGATGTGGCTGACCAAGAATCCGGAAAACTATCACGTGATCGTTTCCGAGAATATGTTCGGCGACATCGTTTCCGACGCCTTCGCCGGCCTCATCGGCGGCCTGGGCTTCGCTACCTCCGCCCAGTTCAATCCCGAATCCGGTGTGGCTGTCTTCGAACCCACTCATGGTTCGGCACCGAAATATGCCGACTTCGCTACCTCCATCGTGAACCCCATTGCCATGGTGAACTCTGCCGTGATGATGCTGGAGCATATCGGTGAAAACGAGATTGCGAAACGCATCGAAAAAGCGGTGGCCGCTGTGGTGAGCGAAGGTAAAGTGCGCGCCTACGATATGCTGAAGATGAAGGGAACCCAGGAGGTTATCAACCAGGGTGCCGCTTCAACCCGTCAGATGGCCGACGCTATTATCGCCAAACTGTAGTCAACACGAACAGAATACATAAACAGATTGAAGTTGATTCCTCGGGAACCGGCTTCAATCTGTTTTAGCATATCCGGACTATGAACCATAAGCGTTTCCGCCCCTGGATCGTGTTTGCCTTCACTAGCTTAGTGCTGTCGCTAAGTGTGCTGGCTTTCGCTGAATTACGTGAGGTTCCAGGGCCTATTCCGACGGTCTCCTGGGAGCAGCTTTCCGATGGACTCTCCCTTTCCATGCTGCCGGGACCGCGAACCAGCAAATACGGCGATTCCCGCATCACTGTGCTCAGGATTGATCCGGCGCGCTATGACTTCCGTCTGATCGCCGCCGCTCAGTTCGATACGGTGCAGCGAACACCCCGGGAATGGTGCGAACAACAAGGCCTTACCGGTGCAATTAACGCTGGTATGTACTCACTGACCGACCACCTGAGCGCTTCTGGCTATATGCGGAATTTCGAACACCTTAACAATCCCCGGTTTAAGGCGGGATTCAATGCCCTGTTGGCCTTTAATCCGCTGGATTCCTCCAAACCTGCCCTGCGTATCATCGACATGCAGAATGAAAACTGGAAACCCTTGCTGGATCAGTACCAAAGCTGCTTTCAGTCCATCCGGATGATCGACAACAACGGAAAAGCAGTGTATTGGAAATCAAAGCCGGCGCAGTATTGCAGTATGACCGTGTTGGCCATGGACAGGGCGGGGCAGGTGCTGTATATTTTTACCCGCTCACCCTATTCTGCCAATGAAATGATCGATTTTATGCTGGAATCACCGCTGAACGTGGCTTCCGCAATGTACCTTGAGGGCGGACCGGAAGCGTCGCTGTATGCCAAAACCGACAGCGTGGAAGTGATTCGCATCGGCAGCTTTGTGTCGGGTACCTGGGCCCGCGACGATAACCAGGATTTCCGGACAATGCCCAATGTTTTAGGGTTTTCAAAAAAATAACGAAATCCAGATGTTCAAACGAATATTTCAGAATAAGGCGGTGCGCATTATCACCATTTCGGTGGTGCTTCTGTTTGCCGGTATCGGGTTTGTGCTAACGGTTGGCTTTTTCGGGGTGAAGCTTCATCTTTTTAACGATCCTGGCGGGGTGGACTATAACGACCGCTTCTACCAGGACATGAACACAAAAT
>CAZPDS010000079.1:0-10972 GCA_964585485.1 uncultured Bacteroidales bacterium | reverse complement strand
ACACCCGCCTGCCCCATCCCCGTTATCAAAAACGCGGAGCGATACCAGCCTACGAAATGATACGGTTTTCGGTGAATATTCACCGTGGTTGCTTCGGGGGATGCAGTTTCTGTACGATTTCGGCACACCAGGGCAAATTCATCGCCAGCCGTTCCGAGGCGTCCATTTTAAGCGAATTACAGAAAGTTGCCGCCCTCGACGACTTCAGGGGTCATATCAGCGATCTCGGCGGGCCCTCCGCCAACATGTACGGTATGGGCGGGGCCGACCTTTCCAAATGCAAACGCTGCCGTCGCCCCTCCTGCATCTATCCGTCGCATTGTCCCAACCTGCAAACCGACCATGCCCAGCTTTGCGCCCTGTATCAAAAGGCGCTAACCACAAAGGGCATCACGAAAATCACCATTGGTAGCGGCGTCCGCTATGATATGCTGGTGAACGCCACCGAAGGAGAACGGCGTCGAAATCATTACGATGAGTATATGCGACAGCTCATACGGCATCATGTATCCGGACGTTTAAAAATCGCCCCGGAACACACCTCTGAAGAAGTGCTGAAACGCATGCGAAAACCGTCGTTTAAACATTATCATACCTTTCTGGCGCAATTCAAAAAGATCTCACGCGAGGCCAAGCTCAATCAGGAACTGGTTCCGTATTTTATCAGCAGCCATCCCGGCTGCCGATTGGAAGACATGGCCCATTTAGCGGCCGAAACCCGCAAACTCGACATGCACCTGGAACAAGTACAGGACTTCACGCCCACGCCCATGACACTGGCCTCTGTGATGTACTACTGTGGCTTCGACCCGTACACCGGCGAAAAACTGACCATTGCAAAGCACATGGAAGACAAGCAGGCGCAGAACCGTTTCTTTTTCTGGTACAAAAAGGAAAACCGGCAATGGGTAAGTGAACGGATGCGGACGTATAAAATTGCCTGGCAGTAAAGGCTAAGATTTAACAGAAACAACTACGGTATATGAAAAAAATGTACCTTTGCGGCGCTAACAACAACTTATTAAAACTATGATTAAACGCTTACTTTTTAGTTTGATGATCATCGCGCTAATTGCGGCCGGTAGCCGTGCGCAGACTGTCGATGTGGCCGTCTTTCACGACAATTTAGCCCAGTGCGATACCGCTGGATGGATCACGCCTACCCTCACGGTAGTAAACACCGGAGGCGTACCGATTATTGGCGGTGCACCCATTATCTGCGGATACATTATCAATGGCGGCGTTCCGGTTCAGGAAAGCATTGATATTGTAAACACGCTTCAACCGGGTGACACGGCGGTTTTAACGCATACGATTCCGTTTCATTTCAATCAGTACACTACGTACAACTGCGTCGCCTTCATTGATTATTTAGGGGATGCAGTGATCAGCAACGATACAATTGATTACACACATACATTCAACACGCTCCCCGGATATGGAGTACATTCCAATGATACGGCGGTTTGCCCCGGATCACCGGCGACGCTTATGATGGAGCTCACTGGCAATGGCCCGTGGAGCATCACCTTTGCCATGGGTACCGACACTGTTCCTGGCCTACCCGTGCCCACCAGTACCATAGAAACGGAAGTCAACCTTGACAACACCATGGTTTTTTCGCTGCTCGACATCACGGACGTGAATGGCTGTTACAGTTACATCGGTCAGAGCATTACCATCACCGTTAGCCCTGTTCCGGAAATCGACCTTGGCAATGACACCATCTTATGTGCTGGCCAGCCCCTGTTGCTGGACGCCGGATTCCCCGGATCCACTTACAGCTGGTGGAACGGCGACAGTGATCAAATCCTGACCCTGGACACCACGGATTTCCCCGGACTGGTTAATCAGCCCGTCTGGGTTATTGTGGATGTAAACGGATGTGCGGGTGCCGATACCCTCCTGGTCACATGGGAAATTTGTCCGGACGGGCTGGCTGAATCGCCGGTAGAAACGGGCAGCCTCTCCCCGAATCCTTCAAACGGCCGCTTTTTCATCAACACGGGGCAACTCAGTGGCACCCTTGCATGTGACATTTTCAGCCACACCGGGCAGAAAGTCCACAGTGAAATCTTTCAAACCAATGCACCTAATTCACAACTCATCTGTCATCCAGGCAGCCTGAGTAAAGGCTTGTATCATGTTGTTTTACACAACCAGAATCAACGGATTGTCCACAGCCTGATCATTGAATAAGTAATCTCAGCGCAAAAAAAAAAGCTGCCTGCAGGCGGCTTTTTTTTTGCCTGCACATCACCTTTAGGGTTGATAAAATTGAGAATTATTTGGCGCTTTCAAATTTTAACATTATTTTTACAATTCAAATTCATACTCCAACTACTTTCTTGCCTTCATGAAAAAAGTCACGGACAAAAAAGCCGGTTCGCCAAAAAACAACTCGCCCGCCACTTCAGAGGATACAATTTGTCGCAAAGAGTATGATCTTCTGAATGATGTGGTAGAATCGATGTCGGATTTTTTTGTTGCGGTTGATTTTGACTGGACGGTCATTCGGGTTAACAAGAAAGCGGCACAGATGTTCAGCCGAAAACCAGAAGACATTATTGGCAAGAATTTGCTGAAGGATTTTCCGGAAACAGCCCGTGCGGAAGTCAGGGACGCGCTGGAGCATTGTATGAAACATCGCGAAAGCGCCCATATTGAAACGCATTTTGCGCCCTTAAACAAATGGCGTGAGAACAGGGTTTTCCCGACCACATCTGGAATCGCGATCTTATTTCAGGATATCACAGACCGAAAGGAAAAAGAGCTCGCGCTGCAAAAAAGTGAAGAACGTTTCCGTCTGCTGATAGAACATGCGGTTGACGGTATTTTTCAGGGGGACGCAGCGGGAAACTTTATCGGGGTAAACTCCCGGGGCTCAGAAATGACGGGGTACACGACAGAAGAGTTGCTGACAATGAACATGGGGTCGATGTTCACTGAGGAAGAAAAAAAGAGGACACCACTTCGCTATGATTTATTGAATGAAGGCCATATGGTCATCAACGAGCGAAAAATAACCCGTAAGGACGGTCGTTTGCTGGACATTGAAATGAACACCAAGCGCATGCCGGATGGGACGTACCTGTCGTTCTTCCGGGACATCACGTTGCGTAAGCGGTCTGAGGCGATGATCCGTGAATCGGAACTGCGTTACCGGACTATTTTTGAAAACACAGGGACCGCAGCCATTATAATCGAAGACGACACACAAATTTCCCTTGCCAACACGCAATTTGAAAAACTGTCGGGTTATCTCAGAGAGGAAATTGAATTCACAATGAACTGGCCTTCGTTTGTTCATCCGGACGACCGTGCTATCATGGTGAAACGTCATCAGGAACGGCGCCTGGGTTCAGTTCCGGTGGAGAAGTCCTACGAATTCCGGTTCATCAATCGTCAGGGTGAAATACGAAATATTCTGCTCACCGTTGATTTGATTCCGGGAACAAAGAAAAGTGTGGCTTCGATGCTGGATATCACAGACCGAAAAAACAAAGAAATCCAACTACAGGAATCAGAAAGCCGGTACCGGGAGCTGTTCGAATTAAGTCCGGCGCCAATGCTTATCTATGAAAAAGGCACCTTGCATTTCGTTGACATCAACGAAGCGTTTGCAAAGAAGTACGGATACCCGCGGGATCAGATATTGAGGATGAAACTTCCGGATCTGTACCCCCCGCAGCAAAAAGGGCCCATTGCTGAGCTTGCTGCGCGAATCAACGGGCACCGGGTAGTGGGTGAATGGCAGCATGTAACTGCCGACGGCAGTGTGATGGACATTATTGCCACCTCCAACGACCTGCAGGTAGACGGCCGTCCCTGCCGCATTGCGGTCATCAACGACATCACAGAGATAAGACGTGTTGAGACCGAACTACGCAACAGTGAGAACAACTACCGCCGGCTGATTGATACCGTTACGGATGCGATCGTTATTATACAGGATGGTGTTGTGAAGTTCGTGAATTCCATCACGATGAAAAAAACGGGTTATTCGTACGAAGAACTCATCGGCTATTCATTTCTCGACAAAGTTGCGGTTAAGGATCGTACCATCGTTCAACGCCATTACCAGGCCCGAATGAAAGGCGTCGAATCGCATGACTCCTATGAAATAGAATTTATTGCAAGAAACGGTCAAGTACTGATTGCTGAAGCTACCGGGAGTTTATTCTACTACCAGGGCCGGCTGGCGGAACTGGTGGTATTGCATGACGTAACGCAGCGAAAAAAGATGGAGCAGGAGGTTATTAAGGCCAAAGAAGAACTGGAAGAGCGCGTTAAAATGCGGACCAAGCAACTTGCCAAAGCCATAAAAGAGCTGGAAACGCTCAACAATACCAAGGATAAATTCTTTTCGATCATCGCGCACGATTTAAAGAATCCTATTGCTGTAATTATTAATAGTGCAGAGATGCTCATTCGAACCATAGCACAGCATCCCGACGATCAGGAACGCCTGAAGCGGTATTCAGAAAACATATTGGTTTCCACCCAGAACGGATACAAATTGCTTGAGAATTTATTGGCCTGGTCTCGTTCGCAAAGCGGCCGTATTCATTACCAGCCGGCCAACACGGACTTGAACGAACGTTTGAATAAGTGCATCACAGAATTGCAGCTTGCCTTTACGAATAAATCGCTGACCATACTCAACGAGAGCGGGTCTCAGACCGTCTGGGCCGACCCGAATATGCTAGATCTTGTCTTACGCAATCTATTAACGAATGCGGCTAAATATTCCAACAAAGGGGGTACGGTTACCATACGAAGTTCGGTAACCGGGCCACTTGTTAAAACCGAAATCCGGGATGAAGGGGTTGGCATGTCGCCCGAAACCCTGATTGGATTATTCCGTCTCGACACCAAGATCACAACACCCGGAACACTCAAGGAAACCGGCACGGGGCTTGGGTTGATACTGTGTAAGGAATTCATCGATCGCATGGGGGGCAAGATCTGGGCAGAGAGCACTGAAGGCCAGGGCAGCAGTTTCTTTTTCACGCTTCCCACACAATAGTCATCCTATTTTGTTGTAAGCCTTTCGGGAGAATCTTATTCCGGAAGGGGAGCCGGCAACTCAAAATAAAACGAAGCACCTTCACCCACTCTGCCCTCGGCCCAGATGCGCCCGTTTAATCGAAGTAAAATACGACGAACGATGGCCAGTCCAACACCGGTTCCCTCGAATTCGTTGACCGAATGCAAACGTTGAAAAACGCCAAACATCTTCTGAGCGTAATCCATGTCGAAACCGGCTCCGTTGTCATGAATGCAATAGATGATTCTATCCTTTTGTACCTGTGCTGAAATCTCAATCGCAGGCTGGGGTGTATGGGAGGTAAACTTAATGGCGTTATGGATCAGATTCACCCAGACCTGTCGCAGCATGGCGGGATCTCCAAGGGCCTCCGGCAAATCTTCCAGCCGGAATGAAATGGATTTGAGATCTGACTCGGAGCAAAGCTCCCGGAAAACCTCATCGGCCATAGAACGCATTGGCACCCTGGAGATCCGCAGGTCGTGCCTTGTCAGTCGTGAAAACGCCAGAATATCATCAATCAGCGTTCCCATGCGCAAGGTACTATCTTTGATAACGTTCAACAGTCGGTTTCCTTCCTGGTCAAGCTGTGAACCATAATCTTCCGCCAACATTTCCGTAAAACCGCTGATGGCCCGAAGGGGCGCGCGCAAGTCGTGCGAAACGGAATAGCCAAAAGCCTCAAGTTCCGCATTGGCATCCTCAAGCTGAGCGGTACGCTGCGCAACACGTTGTTCCAGTTCTTCGTTCAGTTGTTTTAATTCCTGCGCCACCCTCTTGCGTTCTGTGATGTTTCGAGCAAAACCTACCATGATAAAATGATCGTTCAGGCGAATCATACTAGCGTTAACCTCCACCGGAATGGTCTTTCCATTTTTATCCATGTGCACACTTTCAAAAATCGTTGAGCCGTCGTTGTGTAGGCTGGCCATGACGCCCGCATAGGCTCCTTGTACCCGGGCCGGGATATCGATATCCTGAATCCGCATGGCCAGAAATTCTTCGCGGGTATAACCCAACAAATTTGTAGACTGCTGATTGACATCCAAAATATGACCTTCGAAATCAGTAAGGAACATTGCATCCGATGCCTTTTCAATGATCGTTCGAAAGCGTTTTTCGTTATCTTTCAATGCTTTTCGATTTTTCCAGTTTTCTCCATAATGAATCATCAACATACCCAGCAGCATTGTAGCCAGTGGGTATATTGTTAACAGGGGCAGCAGCAGGGTTTTGATCGTCGGCCCGGCCATGCCCTGTGGCAAGAGATAAGTGCAGAGCATCATGACCACATGCACCAGGTAGCCCATGGCCAGAAGTTCCAGCGCCGGGCGCTTTCGGGTCCAGCCAGGCCGCAGGTAACGCCAGAGAATACCAATAGTACCGGCCGAAACAATAACCGAAATCCCCATCCACATCCCACCCCCGCCAACGATCACGCGGAAGGCCGAAGTAATGAGCATTGCGATGACTGTTGGGATAGCACCCAGGAACAAACCGGAAATCGACAGTAAGACCGAGCGGACATCGAAGACGATGCCGGGAGACATATTCCAGGGGGTCATAATGAGAATCACGCCGAAAAAGCCCATGATCAGACCAGCCACGATATTAAGCCCGACGGCCCGTGGATGGTCATAGCGGGACCAGAAATAATCGTAAATCATGCTGAAAGAAATCAGGATAGCGGTATTCTGCAGCAAACCTAAAACCATAGATCCTTCCATACACGTTAGCGTTTGAGGTATTTAAGCCAAAATCTCCGAAATATAGGAATATTTTTTATTCTGTAATAAAACCTGAAAGATTAAAATTTTCTACTTACTTTTGAATCCAACAAACCATCATGGAAACTGCCATGAAGATTCTGATTGTGGAAGATCAGCCGATTGATGCGGAGCTTGCGCAACGCGAGATTCGGAAGGTACTTGGTGCTTCAGAATTCAACGTCGTTGAAACCCGCAAGGATTTTTTGGCGGTTCTTACGACGGTTCAACCCGACCTGATCATCTCGGATTACAATCTGCCTGCTTTCGATGGTCTGCAGGTGATTCGACTCACCCTTGAACATTTGCCACTCACACCGGTCATAATTTTCACCGGTGCGATTGACGAAGAAACAGCGGCTGAAAGTGTAAAAGCCGGTGCGGTTGATTATGTTATCAAGGGGAACGTTATCCGCTTCCGGCAAGCTGTTCAGCAAGCCCTAGAAAAACGGCAGTTCTGGAAAGACCGGATTGCCTCCGAAGAGCGGTTGAAGATCAGCGAAGAACGGTATCGTTTAATTTCCTCGGTCACCAGTGACTATATGTTCTCCACCATTGTTGAAGCTGGCAATGAATTAGCGCATGATTGGGTGGCCGGTGCGTTCGAAGAAATAACGGGATATACCATGGAAGAGTACCGCATTGCTGGTGGCTGGCGGGGCACCCTTTTTCCGGAAGATCGTGCGCTAGACGATGAAGACATCCGGACGCTGATGCAGAACAAGAAAGTAATTCGCGAAATACGGACGGTAAAAAAGAATGGCGACATTCTCTGGGTGATGGTTTCCGCGCATCCGGTGTGGGATTCCGAAAAAAATCATTTGGTGGGCATTTATGGTGCAGTAAAAGACATCAATGTTCGCAAAAAAGCTGAAGAAGAACTGAACCGGGTGAATCTGAACCTGAATCAGCTGGTCAAGGATCGAACCAGGGAGCTTGAGATTCTCAACCGCACCAAGGATAAGTTTTTCTCCATTATTGCACATGACCTGAAGGGGCCGGTAGCGGTCATTATCGCGAGTACGGAAGTGATGTTAAAAACGCTGGAAAACAACCCGGATGACAAAGCGCTGTTAAAAAAATATACCGAAAACATATTACGTTCCACGCAGGAAGGAAACAAACTATTGGAAAACCTGATGGAATGGGCGAAAACGCAAACCGGAGCCATCGAATATCATCCGGAGCCTGTTGATTTATCCGCCATTCTCCGCGAGAGTTTGTCCGGCCTGAAACTCATCATCAGCAATAAAAACATCATCATCCATTATCCACGGGAATCCTGGCCGATCATCACCGACCGGAATATGGTGGCGGTTGTTTTGCGCAATCTGATCGCCAATGCCATTAAGTACTCGCATCCGGGCGGCACCATTACCATACGGATAATGGCAAGGCCAGAAGACACACTGGTTAGCATAGCCGATCAGGGTGTTGGGATGCCAGAAAAGATCCGGGCCGGATTGTTTAAGCTCTCCTGTAAGCGATCCATTCCCGGAACGCAGGATGAGCGAGGAACCGGACTGGGGCTTATCCTTTGCAAAGAGTTTGTGGATAAAATGGGCGGTACCATTGGCTTAGAAAGCACCGAGGGTAAGGGAAGCACATTCTTTTTCACCCTTCCGGGAAAAGGACGTCCTGAGCACTAGGCTGCATCGATCGCCAGGACTGTATTTACCATATACCCCATCGGCTGAGGAAGCCCAATTTCCACAACAGCAGTGCAGCACCCACTAGCAAAACAAGGGTCACTATCAGTATAGGAACCACGGGATCTTTCTTTTTTGCGAAAGGATCGATCAGGTTGAGCCTTGAATTCTCCGGCAATTCGGCCAGGTGGGTCAGGGTGTTTCCGAAAGGAATATTCACGATTGCACGTGCATTGACAGCCCAGCCGTTGGCATCGAGGATGGGCGCCAGATTGCGTTTTCGGAGTTTAAGCCAGGCGAGAATCATGGAGGGTCCGGAAATGCAGAGCATAACCCCGAGGATAGCCAGGGGCATTTTCCACCAGGTGAGACTGAAAAAGCCGGTAAGCATAGTGGCAATCACCGAACCAATGGCTCCGAGGGCCAAACTGATGGCGGCAAAAATCCCCACAAACTTTCCGATATCAAAGGGTGGTGGCGCCGGCGCCGCGGCGGGCACTGTGGCGGCGGGCGGAGTAGCAGGCGGAGCCAATGCATCACCGTTACCTTTGACGGATGTTGTTAAGCCTGCGTCCACCTTGGTACTTGTGGCTTCCACCTTGGCCGCTGCCGAATCTTCGATGGCTTTTTCTTTGGAGGCGGCCATTTTCTCAATTTGTTTCGAAACAAATTTGGAAAACTTCCGGTACGGACTCCAGAAAGCTTGCCTTATACTGATGGGGTGTTCAATCACCTTCACAATAGTAGCATCCCAGTCGTTGCCTTTACGGTCGTAGAAAATCGCATTACGACCGACGTCGATATTATCAAAATCGCCGTTGGTAAGTGCTGCCACAATGGTCATTTTCTCATTCCGGGTCTTCGAAAAACAATCACAATAGATGAGGCAAATCCCCGAAGTTTTCGCAATCAGTTCGTGTTTGGGCATATCGCTTACGCGGATGCAAAGGTCGCACCGACGCTGATCAATATATAAACTCCCCGCCTGAAAAACCGCCTTACCGCCCGGAGAATAGAAGTCATAAAACGTAACGTAGTTATTGAGCAGTTTATACAAGTCCCGGTAATAGCGCACTAACTGATCGACCCTCATAATATTACCGGACTTTTCAGCCAGGGCCAGATCTTGTTCGATCAGGGATTGCAAACGTGCACGGAAGGGCGCGGCTACTAGTTCGCGGACCCGGGGCAGCCCCAGTGGTTCCACTGCCGAACCCGCCTTCCCGCCTTGCCAGTCGCGATACGGGTCGAAGTTTGCCGATATCTGTTTCCATTCACTTTCCGTAAGGCTATCGTGCTCCGGAAAAAGTGGCAAAACCACTTTTTGATAAAACTCATCGAGGACCATTGCCCACGCGGGATTGATACCCGTTTTAAGGGAAAATGGTTTCCCCGTTTCAATTTTCGTGAGCGGGAAACCGGCAATCTCTTCGGTACAAGCCGACAATTCACGGGTTCGCAAACCTTCATAAAAAGTATCCAGCGAGTTTAAGACCGCTAAGGAAGACTGGTCGTAATCGGCCAGGCGACAGCGCAGAAAATAATCGTCCAGTTTACGTTGAACAGCCAAGAAAGCGGCAAAGGCTTCCGCTGTATTCTCCGCGTAGGGCAACAAACGATCGGGTTCGGCCTCTGCGCGGGCCATCCATTGCGAAAAGTCCTCACATTGCGTAAAAAACTCATCCACCTGCTCCTGCCCCACGCCCGGCTTTCCGTTGCGGTCGGTCAGGGATCCAACGCAGTTGATCACTTCCATTATCACTGTTTTCAACCCATCATCGTCAGTGGATTCAGGCGTAATGATACCATCACCGTTGAAGCGGGTATCAGCAAAAATGCGAACAATATCGGATGTATCCCCGGCCGTAATTTCGATGGCATCCGGCTTCCCCAGGTTTTTCAAGATTTGCCTTGCGGATTCCAGGAGGTCTTTTCCACCCGGGGTTTCGTCATTGATGGCCGACAGCGGTAGCACATCACTGCCTTTAAGGAGATCGTCCGGATTTTTGATCACGGAGCAGATCCATTTAACCGCTTCCAGCACTTCCGGCACGCGAATGCGGTCATCGTGATCCGCGTCAATGAGTTCCAGCGTGCGTGCATCAATTTCGAGTCCGTGCACCGGGCAGCTCAGTGCGGTCCATAATTTCTGATCCAGTTGATCCAGGGCCAGCAAATCCTGACCCCGTTCGAGGTTCACCCGATTCACACCACCCACACGTGCGAATTGCCAAACGTGAGTGTTGGCCTCAACACCCATATACCTTTGGAGTTTCTTGAGTTTCCGTATCACTTTTTTCGAGCGCGACATTTCTTAGAAATTTATATTGAAGCGCAAAAGTAATCAGAAATGTGTATTGCACAAGGCGGTTGCAGAAAGCCGCGGCGGCGTAGGGACAGAATTCCCCTGCTGGAGGCAAAAAAAAACCCTGAAACATCAGGGATTAAAAGTGTAGCGGGGACGAGAGTTGAACTCGTGACCTCCGGGTTATGAATCCGACGCTCTA
>CAZPDS010000078.1:0-11091 GCA_964585485.1 uncultured Bacteroidales bacterium | reverse complement strand
CAGGGCTATTGCTCAGGGTGAAAAAATTCTTGTTTATGGCGATTATGATGTCGATGGCACCTCTGCCGTGGCACTTGTGTATTCTTTTTTAAAAACACAATACCCTAATGTGGATTTGTACATTCCGGATCGTTACCTGGAAGGCTACGGCATTTCCACCCAGGGTATCGATTATGCGGCGGCGGAGCATTTTACCCTTGTCATTGCGCTGGATTGCGGCATTAAGGCAACCGAAAAAATAGTTTATGCTACGCAAAAGGGCGTTGATTTTATTATTTGTGATCATCACCGCCCGGGCAGCGAATTGCCGGCAGCAGTGGCTGTATTAGACCCTAAGAGGGAAGACTGCAGCTATCCGTACGATGAACTTTCGGGATGCGGACTGGGCTACAAATTGGTTCAGGCCTACGCAATGCGCAACAACATCCCGCAGGAAGAATTGCACTGCTACCTGGATCTGGTGGCCATTAGCATTGCCTCCGACATCGTGCAGATTACCGGCGAAAACCGGATTCTCGCCTACTATGGCCTGCAGCGCATCAATACGAACCCCCGCCCGGGTATTGAGGCGGTATTGCAATACAGTAATATCAGTCGAAAACCGGTTCGGAAGGAAGGCGACTGCATCTTTTCGCGTCAGCTCACCATCAACGATCTGGTCTTTTTAGTGGGGCCCCGGATAAACGCGGCCGGCCGTATGGAAAGTGGCCGTAACTCAGTGTTGATCCTGATTTCGGAAAATCTAGAGGCCGCGTTAACCATTGGGAAAAGCATTGATAATTACAATACGGAACGCCGAAATAAGGATGCCATGATTACGCAGCAAGCGGTAGATATGATTCAGAACAATCCGAAGCTGCTCAAAGCTATGTCAACCGTGGTTTACCAACCCGACTGGCACAAAGGCGTTATCGGCATTGTCGCTTCACGGCTCACAGAATCCTTTTACCGGCCCACCATTGTGCTGACCGATTCCAATGGATTGATCTGTGGGTCGGCCCGTTCTGTCAAGGATTTTGATATCTATGATGCCATTGACGAATGCAAGGATTTACTGGAACACTTTGGCGGACATAAATACGCCGCGGGTCTTTCTCTGAAACCCGAAAACCTGGAAGCCTTTTCCGAACGCTTCGAGCGCATTGTAGCTTCCCGTATTGAACAACATATGCAGGTCCCCGAGGTTGAGGTCGATGCCATGCTGGAACTGAGCGACATCACACCTTCGTTTTTTAATATCCTTAAACAGTTCGCGCCTTTTGGTCCGGGCAATATGACCCCGGTTTTCCGCACCGACAACGTGGTGGATTTCGGAAAGGCCCGAATGGTGGGCGGAAAGCACCTGAAACTTCATATTACGTATCCGGAACGACCGGTGTATTTCGACGCCATTGCCTTCCAGCAGACGGCCTCCCTGGAGCATATCCAGGCAGGTAAACCGTTTAATATCTGTTACACGATTGAAGAAAATGAGTGGAACAATACCGTGAAGCTCCAGTTGAATATCAAGGATATTAAGGAGGTGGGTGGGGCTTGATCCGGACGGCGGCAATCTCAGTATTTTTTTAAACAGTTAATTTGAATTTTTGAACGTGAAAAATATCAGAAATTTCTGCATTATTGCGCACATTGACCACGGAAAGAGTACCCTGGCCGACCGCCTGCTGGAGTTCACCGGTACCATTACCGAACGCCAGGCGAAGGAACAGGTGCTCGACGACATGGATCTGGAGCGCGAACGGGGCATTACCATTAAGAGCCACGCTATTCAGATGCAGTACCCTTGTGAAGGGGAAACCTATGTCATGAACCTGATCGATACCCCCGGTCATGTCGACTTTTCCTATGAGGTTTCGCGCTCCATTGCGGCCTGTGAAGGCGCCTTGCTGGTGATTGACGCCACCCAGGGCATCCAGGCGCAGACCATCTCAAACCTTTATCTGGCGCTGGAACATGAACTGGAAATTATTCCGGTACTCAACAAAATTGACGCAGAGAGCGCTATGCCGGAAGAGGTTAAGGACCAGATTGTGGATTTGCTGGGCTGCGAACGGGACGATATCATTGAAGCCAGCGCCCGTATGGGGGTGGGTATTGAAGATATTCTGCACGCCATTGTCCGTCGTGTACCGCCCCCTTCCGGCGACGAGAACGCTCCTCTTCAGGCCCTGATCTTCGATTCTGTATTTAATTCCTTCCGCGGAATTATCGCCTATTTTCGGATTCTCAACGGCCAAATTCGCCAGAACGATCTGGTGAAGTTTTTCTCCACCGGGAAAGAATACCATGCCGACGAAATTGGTATTTTGAAGCTCGACATGCATCCCCGCAAGGAGATGCGAACCGGTGAAGTGGGCTATATTATCAGTGGCATTAAAACAGCGCGTGAAGTCCGCGTGGGGGATACGATTACTCAGGTGGATCGGCCGTGCGAAAAGGAGATCTCGGGTTTCGAAGAAGTGAAACCCATGGTTTTTGCCGGCGTATATCCTGTAGATGCCGATGATTACGAGGACCTGCGGGCTTCGATGGAGAAGCTGCAGCTCAACGATGCCTCCCTGACCTTTGAGCCGGAGAGTTCGGCGGCTTTAGGATTCGGCTTCCGCTGCGGCTTCCTGGGCTTGCTGCATATGGAGATCGTCCAGGAACGGCTCTACCGTGAGTTCGATATGGATGTAATCACCACTGTGCCCAACGTTTCTTTTAAAGCCATTACCACGAAAGACGAAATCGTGGAGGTGCATAATCCCAGCGGCTTGCCTCCTGTAACCACCGTTCACCATATCGAAGAGCCTTATATCATGGCCCAGGTCATCACCAAAAGTGAATACACCGGTTCCATTATGACCTTGTGCATCGAAAAGCGAGGAAACCTGAAGAACCAGGTGTACCTGACCAGCGATCGGGTGGAACTTACCTTTGAACTCCCACTGGCGGAAATTGTGTTCGACTTCTATGATAAGCTCAAGTCCATTTCCCGCGGTTATGCTTCCTTTGATTACCATATTGTGGGTTACCGCGAGGCCGACCTGGTACGACTGGATATATTGTTGAATGGCGAAATGGTGGATGCCTTGTCGAGCCTGATTGATCGCAGTCACGCTTACGATTTCGGCCGGAAAATCTGCGAAAAACTGCGGGAACTTATTCCCCGGCAACAATTCGATATCGCCATCCAGGCGGCAGTGGGCGCAAAAATTATCGCCCGTGAAACGGTGAAGGCGGTGCGCAAGGATGTTACCGCAAAGTGTTACGGCGGTGATATATCGCGTAAGCGAAAACTACTGGAGAAACAAAAGAAAGGCAAAAAAAGAATGCGGCAGATCGGAAACGTGGAAGTGCCGCAATCCGCGTTTTTAGCGGTGTTGAAACTGGATTGACGAAGTTCAAAACCTTCTGCTATGGAGAGCACCACCAGTCTTGATTACACATGCTACAGCGATCCCATGAAGTTTTACATGGCGATGTTGGACGACATCGGGAAGGCGAAGAAGTCCATCTACCTGGAGATGTACAAATTTGCGCACGATGTAATCGGGGAAAAATTCCGGGACGCCCTAACGCGCAAGAGCCGGGAAGGGGTGCAGATAAAGTTGTTGCTGGATGCCTGGGGCACATCAACCACCACCAGCTTTTTTGCCGAAATGATGAGCTACGGCGCTGAAATCCGCTACTTCAAAAAGCTTAAATGGAGCTATAACTGGCTGGCGCGTCATCACAGTCGCAACCACCGGAAACTGTTGATCATAGACGACGAGATCACCTATATGGGATCGGCCAATATCACCGCGTATTCGTTGAACTGGCGCGAGTTGGTGGTTCGTTTTCGGGGACCTATCACGCGCATCTTTAAACGTAGTTTTTTACAAAGCCGGAGGATATATAATAAGCTCTATCTCAACACGAAAACGTATTCGGCTACCATGGTGTATCAGGATTTCCGGCTGATGCGTGATGTGCCTTCCCTCACCAAACAACGGGTTAAAAAACGTTTTGAAGAATTGATACGTTCGGCAAAAAAGGAAATCGTGATCGAAACACCTTATTTCCTCCCGGGGCATATGCTGAGGAAAGGCCTGGTGGAAGCCGCGCGCCGCGGCGTTCAGGTCTGGGTTATTACCCCGTATCGTTCCGATGTGGGCATGGTGGATACCCTGCGCAGCAAGTACATGGGAAACCTTCACCGGAATGGTGTTCAGTTCAAGCTCTACACCTCCTATAACCTTCACGCGAAGCTGCTGATGGTCGACCAGAAGGTTTTTTCAGTGGGCTCCACCAACTTTGATTACCGCAGCTTTCGGTTTATGCATGAACTGATGCTTTTTGGTCAGCATCCCGGAATGGTCCAAAGTTTTCGCGAACATATTCAGGAAACCCTGCAGGAATGCCGCGAATTTGATTATGAAAAGTGGCTCCGCCGACCCTTGCTGCACAAGCTTTTTGAGAGCTTGCTGGTACCCTTTCGGCATTTTTTGTAAAAGAAAGAGGGGCCGTAGCCCCGTCCTTCTTAATCAACCAACCAATCCTTACATCATGAAATTTTTATTTCACGGGATAACTGTGTTTTTGCTTCTTCTTTTTTGGGAAGACTTACTTTCAGAATGCCCTGATCGTATCCGGCCGCGATTTTTTCGTGGTTGATGGTCCGGGGTAGTGAAAACGAGCGCGTAAAGGAGCCGTAGGCAAATTCTTTCCGGGTGTAATTCTTTTCTTTCTCTTCCTTGTGCTCCTCCTTTTCGGCCGAAACCGTAAGAATGTTGTTTTCTACCGAAATTTTGAAGTCTTCTTTGTTCATACCCGGAATGGCGAACTCTACTTCAAAGGCGTCTTCTGTTTCTACTACATTGGCCGCCGGCAGATAGCCGCAATTGGCTTTCCCAAAGTAGTTGTCGAAATCATCGTTGAACATCCTGCTGAAAAAGTCAGGAAATACTGGTTCGTTGTTCCATTTTACAAGTTTCATTGTTTGATCCTCCGTATTTTTTGTTGTTATTTTATTGTTTACGACCGCAGTCTTCAATCCGTGTACCAGTACAAGCTAATTGCAAGAGGAAGATGCAGGTAAATTTTACAAAAGCCTTAAATACAGCGTGATCCGAAAATTTTCGAAGTCGAAAGCATAAATATAACAATGCCAAAATGGCCGATTTGGCGATTTTGAGTGCGCCATAATGGCAATTTTAATTTGTTTTAAATAGCGTTTTCCGAAGACATCACGCAACTGCCGGAAAAGTTCTATCTTTACTTTATGAAATCTTTCGCATCCTACCTTTTTATACTCCTATTGTCGGGCAGTAGTCTGATGCTTAGTGCGCAGGAACAGCGCATCTTTTACGGGGGGGGCTTTGCCGGCATCAGCACCAGTCAACTTAGCGGCGATCAGCTTTCGGGTTTTAAGAAGGTGGGTGTGTATGCGGGTGCTTTTGTGAATGCGCGCTTCACGCCCAAGTCGTCACTTCAGCTGGAGTTGTCCTTCATTCAGAAGGGCAGTCGCTCGGTGTCCAAAACCCGTGGATTAGTATATGCCGTCAACCTTCAATACCTGGAGATGCCTCTTTTATACAAGTGGCAGTTTTCGAAGCGTTTCGGACTGGAAGCCGGACCCTCGCTCGGTTATTTGATAAAGACCACGGATGTGGAGCGCGATGCGTACGGAACGCTGACGCCTTCGCGTCCCCCGTTTAACCGTATTGATTTGAGTGTAAGTGGAGGTTTTTCTGTCAAGATAGTGGAACATCTGAAGTTTACGGTGCGGGGCATTCAATCGGTGTTGCCGGTACGTAAGCACGAGAGCGGGGCTGTTTACCGGCTGAACCGCGGGCAATATAATAGTGTGCTGGCCATGGTTTTACATGTAGAATATTAATATGGATACGGAACGTAAGCTTATCGTGGGCATAACAGGCGCCAGTGGTGCGGTGTATGCCCGGGATCTTTTACAGATGCTTTCCACCCTGAAAAATCCGTTTCAGGAAATCGCCGTGGTGTTTTCTGAAAACGGTCTGAACGTATGGCGGTATGAACTGGGCGCGGAACCGGTCTTGCCGGAGTTCTGCCGTCGTTACGATCCGCAGGATCTTTTTGCTGCACCGGCTTCGGGTTCCGCGGGCTTTACCGATATGGTGATTGTTCCATGCAGCATGGCAAGCCTCGGAAGTATTGCCAGCGGGGTTGCTACCAACCTTATACTGCGGGCGGCCGATGTGATGCTCAAAGAACGACGCAGGCTGGTGGTGGTTCCACGCGAGATGCCCTATAGCCTGATTCATCTGCGGAATATGGAAGCCATTACCCTGGCGGGCGGCATCGTTTGCCCGGCCTCCCCAGCCTTTTATGCCCTCCCGCAAAGTACGTCCGCGTTATGCGCCTCGGTGGTTGAAAAAATTGCCCGTCTCCTGGGGATTACGTCCGGTGGATTTTCCTGGGGAAGCGCATCATAAATATTCCAGCCGGCCGACCAGTTTAAATCCAACCCCGTGAACGTTCAGCAATTCAACCTCAGGGTCGTCTCTAAGGAATTTCCGAAGTTTCGTAATGTAGACATCCATGCTGCGGGCATTGAAGTAACTGTCATCTTTCCAGATTTCTTTTAGCGCCTGACTCCGGTCGAGCACCTCATTGGCGTTCTGACAAAGCAAGTGTAACAAATCCGCTTCTTTGGCGGTGAGCTTTTGTTCGTTTTTCTCCAATATCAGCACCTGCCGCTGATAATCGAACACAAATTTCCCGATTTTGAAGGAGGAGGAAGCCGGAACCGATTTTTCCTGACCCTGTGTGCGCCTGAGTATAGCGTTCATCCGCATCATCAATACCTCCATGCTAAAGGGCTTGGTGATGTAGTCGTCGGCGCCGAGCTGAAATCCTTTCAGAATATCGTCCTGCATCGATTTAGCCGAGAGAAACAGTATGGGCACCTTTTTATCCGATTTCCGGATCTCCCGGGCTACCGTGAAGCCGTCTTTCAGCGGCATCATGATGTCCAGAATCACAAAATCAAACGTCTCGCGCTTGAATTGGTCAAAGGCGGCTTCGCCATTGACGCACAGAACCGTTGGAAAGCCCTTGGCCTCCAGGTAGGTCTTGAGAATATCCCCCAGGTTTTTGTCGTCCTCCGCCAGGAGAATCCGTAGGTTCTTTTTAGTCATTTTTAATCATCTTTAGGGGTTGTTCGAAGGGGAGAAATATTTTTACGGTGGTGCCTTTTTTTACTTCACTGTCGATGCTCACTTCACCTCCGTGTTCTTCCACAATGGTGCGTACATAGTGCAATCCCAGGCCGTAGCCTTTTACGTTATGGATATTGCCGGTATGAACGCGGTAGAGCTTATCAAAGACCTTTTTCAGATTGGCCTTGCTGATACCAATCCCGTGGTCTTCGATGCTGACCACCACACCATGGGCCTGATTGCGCGTTCTGACCCGGATGTCCGGGGCAACGGGAGAGTACTTATTGGCGTTGTCGATGATGTTGGTGAAAACATTTACCAGCAGCGATTTATCGGCGCTGATGTGCCAGTCTTTAGCGTTAAATTCGGTGTGTATTTCGCCCTGGTGCGCGTGAACCACCACCCGCATGTTCTTCACCACTTCGCTCAAGAGCCGGTGAAGATCCGTTAATTCAAAGTGTAGCTTCAATTGGCCTTTGTCGAGAATAGCTGTCTGAAGAATCTTCTCCGCCATCGTACCCAGCCGCTTGTTTTCTTCGTTGATGATGTTGATGTAGTTGTTGCGCACCAATTCTTCGGACTTTATATCCGGGTCGTTCAGGGCTTCACAGGCCAGGGCAATCGTGGAAACGGGCGTTTTAAACTCATGTGTCATATTGTTGATGAAGTCATTCTTCATCTCCGACAAACGCTTCTGACGAATAATTGTGGTGACGGTGTAGTAGAAAATCCCTCCCATGATCAAAAGCAGCAGCAGGGAGATGGAAAGTATAAGGATCATCTGCGACATCAGATAGATGTTCTGTTCCGGAAAATAGATCAACAGGTATTCCGGCGTCATAAACAGGTCGCGGGGGAAAAGGTTGAAGGCGTCACCTTCTTCCAACAATTCCTTATGGTAGTGCCCGGTTTTTTCACTCACCATGACGTTCCGCAACGGACTGTATATGCCAAACTCAAAGGGGGTGTTGATGTTGTTTTCACGAAGTTCCTGCGAAATCATCGAATCCAGCGCATTGAAGTCAAGCCGGTTTTCGATGGCTTCGTAATGCTTCATGTTAAATAAATCTTCAAATACATCGTTTACCAACTGCGTTTTGTTCAGGTATTTGTCGATGTCGCCCTCGAGGTTCTTGAAGTCATGATTGGCATTACTGTCGGGTGTGAAGCTAAACCCGGGCGATCGTGAAAGAATCTGATAGAGCCCTTCCTGATCCCCCTTTTTGGTGATCGTTACCACACTCGTATCAAAGGTCTTGATGATTTCGCCCGTGTGCTCCTTCAGCACCGTAACATTGATCTTTTCGCTGGTGATGTTCAGAACGCGTTGCGAAGTGTTTACACTGTCGGTCGGCGTCCGGTCAATCTCTTTGTTGTACTCACGGTTAATGGAGTCGATCAGATTAAAAAGTTTGGTCCCCTGACGATTGTTGTACATCTTCTGACGGATGTTCCGGGCCACCTCCAATTTCTCGAGTTTATAAATTACATCGGTGATGGATTTGTTGACCGAGCGGTCAAAGTTCGCTTCCTTGAGCGCGATGGCATTTTTTATCCAGTAACCCTGCAGCACCACAAAGCCAGTCAGGGTAAACAGCATAAATATAATAACAATGATAATATTTCTCTTTCTCACGTTTTAAGGGTACTTGGAAGTGGTTGACGATGGATATGATTAACACTTGTTAACGTTTCTTAACGATCTTTAACAGCCTCATTCAATGATCTCATTGTATATTTGTTCTCCCCAATATTCGTTCAAAAAGTTTAGTGTACATAAGTTTAAATTTTGGTTATTAATTTCTGGTGCAAGCCGGCAGTTTTTCAAAAACTGCCGGCTTTTTTTTTGCCCCTTCAAAGATAAGGACTTATTTCGTGCTATTCTGTGGATGAGGTAAATTTGGTTGATGTCATCAGATTAAATCGGGGGGGCCAGAGCAGTTTGTTAGGATGCCCGGCCAGGCCACAAGGGACAACAATTTCCACGCTGTTCTCGTAAATTCCGCAATCGCTGAATCGATACGACTTGTTTTAATTTCCTTATATTTGCTTAAATAAACAGCCTATGAAAATCAGCATTGATACCGCGGGCCTGCAGCCTCATCTTCCTAAGAGTGCAACGGCCGAACTTGAAGTTGAGGCCGTGAACGCCCAACAATTGCTATTGGATCGTCAAGGAAGGGGGGCTGAATTCACGGGCTGGCTGGATCTTCCGTCGAATGTTAGCGAGGATTTCCTGCGGCGTGTGGAAGACGCCGCGGCCCGTTTGGCAGGTATTTCAGAAGTTTGCGTGGTTGTAGGCATCGGTGGCTCTTACCTGGGAGCACGGGCCGTGATTGAAGCCCTCCAGCATGCTTTCCACGGACTTTGCGAAGATCGTACCACCCCCATCATGGTGTACGCCGGCCACCAGCTCAGTTCTGATTACATGGCCGATTTATTAAGTTTGCTGAGGAATAAAGAATACTCGGTAATGGTGATTTCGAAATCCGGGACCACCACCGAGCCGGCCATCGCGTTTCGCCTGTTGAAGTCCCATCTGGAACATAAATATGGCAAGAAGGAAGCCGCTTCACGTATCGTTGCCATCACCGACGCCCGTCAGGGTGCGTTAAAGGACCTGGCCGATCGTGAAGGCTATCCACAGTTCGTCGTTCCCGACGATGTGGGCGGCCGTTATAGTGTGCTGACGCCGGTGGGTTTATTGCCCGTGGCGGTAGCCGGGCATAACATCCATAAACTTCTGGAGGGTGCCCGCCGGATGCAACAGTTTCTGATGACCAAGAAGTCGCTGGCCGATTCGCCGGCCCTGCAGTATGCCTGCGCCCGCACAGCGTGTTATCGCAAGGGTTTTCATACCGAGATACTTGTAAACTACGAACCCCGCTTGTTCTATCTGACGGAGTGGTGGAAGCAGCTTTTCGGCGAAAGCGAAGGAAAGCAGGGCCGCGGAATTTTCCCGGCCGGCGTTTCATTCACCACCGATTTGCACTCGATGGGACAATACCTCCAGGAGGGGGGGCGCCATCTGTTTGAAACCGTACTGAGTGTCGAAAAACCAATACGTGCACTTAAAGTTCCCGTGGATCCGGAGGATGCGGATGGTTTGAATTTCCTTAGCGGGAAAAGCCTTACCGAGATTAATCACATGGCGGAACTGGGAACCTGCCTGGCCCACAACGATGGCGGTGTCCCTCTGATTCGCCTTCAAATCCCCGAAATCAATGAATATACCCTCGGGCAGTTGCTGTATTTCTTTGAGTATGCCTGCGGTATCAGCGCATATATGCTGGATGTTAATCCCTTCGACCAGCCCGGTGTGGAAGCCTATAAGAAAAATATGTTTGCCCTGCTTGCCAAACCCGGCTACGAAAAGCAGACCGACGAGATCCGAAAACGCCTGCAAAAAGAATAAAAAAAAACAGCGCCTTTTAAGCGCTGTTTTTTTTTGAATCAATTAGGATTAGTACAGGAAGCTGAGGAGTACCCCGGCCGCCACTGCACTGCCGATAACCCCGGCCACATTGGGGCCCATGGCGTGCATCAGCAGGTGGTTGGTCTTGTCGTACTTCAGCCCTTCTACCTGAGAAACCCGCGCAGAGTCCGGCACAGCCGAAACCCCGGCGTTTCCAATCAGGGGATTTAGTTTCTTGTCGCCGCGCAGGAAGAGGTTGATGATTTTCACGAACATCACGCCGCCAAAGGTGGCAATAACAAATGATGCGGCCCCCAGGGCAAAGATGCCGACTGATTTCGCCGTCAGGAAAGTCGTTGCCTGCGT
Source organism: uncultured Bacteroidales bacterium (assembly GCA_964585485.1). Classification (GTDB taxonomy): domain Bacteria; phylum Bacteroidota; class Bacteroidia; order Bacteroidales; family CAIWKO01; genus CALGYY01. The sequence goes on along the minus strand of CAZPDS010000078.1, from coordinate 144 downwards.
GGAAGCACCCACCGTGAGACCGATCAGGATAGTCACAATGTCAATCATCGGACCGGCGGCCGTATCAGCAAGTCGCTTGGTAACCGTACTTTCTTTCAGCAGGTTGCCGAAGAAGAGCATACCCAGCAGTGGAAGTGCTGTTGG